>DATLGO010000048.1 GCA_035540375.1 Candidatus Thermoplasmatota archaeon | reverse complement strand
ACGACATCCGGGTCCGCACCCGCGTCGGCCAAGGCTACCAGGGCGCGCCGCTCTTCGAGGAGAACGGAGACGACCAGTTCGCGGGCGAAGCCGCGTACGCGAAGTTCATCAACTGCGCGCCCGCGAAGATGCTCAACTCGGCCGAGAACCAGAACGCCTATGTCGAGCGGGCGCAGCGCGAGCCGTACTGCCGCGGCTGGAACATCACGCACTTCGGCGTCGAGGCCGGCAAGAATTTCGTCAAGACGATGCGCAGCTACCGCTTCCCCTCGCTCTGGCACCTCGAGAGCGCGAACCGCTACGAGCCCGTCGGCCGGAAGGACAGCACGCTCGGCCTCCGGTGGGGTCTCCTCGGCGAGAACGACTACCCCGCAAACCGCATCGTCTGGACCGTCGCCCGAACGCCCACCTTCTCCCTCGCGAGCTCGCAGGAGCCGGTGCTCTCGTTCGTCACGAACTACACGTTCCAGAAGGACAAGGGCACGGTGAGCAATCCGTCGAATCCCCCGATCTGCGCCGACACCGGCTACAAGGTCCGCCCCGGTCTCAATCCCGCGAACTACGTGCTCGACGGGGGCCAGGTCTGGATCACCGGCGTCGACGCGTTCGGACGCACGGTGGTGCACGACCTCCTCATCCCCGACGGCGGCTACGATGCGGGCATCATGATGACGCCGTGCGCGGTCACGCAAACCGGAGGCGTCTTCCGCCACCTGCCCGAGGGCCAAGCGCTCCTCGCCTCGTGCCCCAACGCGGCCGCGCGGACGCTGCTTCGCGGCTGCAACCTCACGGGCATCAACTACGACGGTACGGTCGTGAAGAACGCCTTCGCCGACCGCTCGGGCTCACCCGCGGGCCAGGAGGAGGCCAGCCGCTGGACCGAGAAGCGGTTCGACCTCGGCAAGTACACGGCGAACGAGCTGCGCGGTCTCACCTACCGCATCGAGTTCCACGCGACGAAGCAGACCTACGACCACCTCCACAAGCCCTCGATGGGCTGGGCGATCGACGACATCCGCGTCGCGGAACGCGCGCTCGCGAACGACGTCGGCGTCTCCGCGATCGTGTCCCCGCCGGACGGCAGGATCGTGGGTCCCGCCATCTGCTCGATCGACGGCGTCGAACGCGATCTCGCGGACTGCGTCAAGACCGATCGGCCCGTGAAGAACGCGCAGACGCTCGTTGCCGTCGTGACGAACCACGGTCTCTACACGCAGAACGGGATCAACGTCTCGGTGGAGATCCACCAGAACGGCGCCCCGACCGTGATCGCCCTCCGCAAGGATCCGAACGTCGACTACGTGGCGAACCCGGACGCTCCGCTCATCCCCATCACGCGCTACAGCCTCTCCACGGGTTTCGCCGCCGCGGACGCGATCCCCGGGAAGCTCAACCTGGAGAACCCGGAGCGCAACCGCACCCGCGTCTTCCCCATCGAGTGGACCCCCACGGAGCCGGGCTTCTACGACATCATCGTCTGGACGGACCTCAACGCCTCGGAGAGCGAATCGTTCCGCTTCCTCGACGAGAACCCGCTGAACGACGCGTTCACGCGCACGGTCGAGCTCCGCAAGGTGCGAAGCGTGCGCGTCGCGCCCGCGGTGGACGTCTTCGATCCGAAGCTCCAGTGGAACTCGTGCCGGGCCGTTTATTCGGATGCGGGCTGCCTCGGCTACCTCGGCGCGCCCGTCACGTTCTCGATCCCCGTCCAGAACGTCGGCAGCTTCCCCGAGGAGTTCGATCCCTCGCTTCCGCGCGAGCGCTCCTTCTATCTCGAGATCGACGTCCTCCGCGAGGGCACGGGAGTCTCCGACCTTCCCGCGCCGATCGTGCTCCCGATCTACGACCTCCCCGCGGGGCAGGCGCAGATCGTGACGGTGCCGCGCGGCTGGACGCCGCGCGCCTCGGGCGTGTACGAGGTCGTCTTCCGCGTCCACCATCCCGCGGAGTCCGTCGACCTGCCCGACAACGTGCGCCGCATCAAGTTCGACGTGTTCGACAACCTCGTGCCCGCGCCCGACCAGAACCTCACGACGGCCTTCGTGCCGGAGGCCCCCTGGTGGTTCGACCCGAAGGCGGGGACGGCCGGGGCCTGGCGCTTCTCGGAGGACGGTGGCTACGGCCCGGACCTCAATGCGTCCCTCACGCTCCTGCGCCTCCAGAACCTCCGGTCGATCCGCAACCTGAAGATCGTGATGAACCACTCGTACGACTTCGAGCGCCAGCACGACGGCGGCATCGTCGAGGTCGGGTTCCTCAGGAACGGCCGCATCGAATGGCGGACGCTCCACCCCGAGGCGGGTTATCCGGACCATCTCTCGTCGGCGGCCGCGGGCGACCCCCGCATCGTCAAGCGCGCCTTCACGGGCACGAGCAACGGGTTCCGCAACGACTCGTTCGACCTCTCCCAGTTCACGGAGGTCATCCGCACGGGCGCGATCCTCTTCGAGGAGCGGTTCCTCGACAAGCAGAACGAGGGTCTCGTCCGCTACCCGCAGCTCACGGGCACGTGGCGCAACGATTCCTATGAGACGCACATCGTGAAGCCCCGGAGCGGAAAGGGCCTCCTGTTCAGCGACAAGTCGGCCCTCTTCTGCGAAATCCCGACCGACACGAGCGCGCTCACGTCCGTCGTGAACGACCCCCGCTACAACACGGACCTGCTCGTGGTGGACAAGTACCGCCGCTGCCAGAGCCAGATCAATGCCCAGTCGAGCAACACGAACCCCGAGCCGCCGCGCTACGGCGGCTACGCGGAGACGACGAAGAACATCTCGCGCCACTTCACGCTCTCGAACGCGGAGCCCGGCTCGAGCCTCGTGATCACCTTCCAGGACTGGCGCGGCCTCGGCCTCATCCGCCGCGAGGTCGGACCCAGCACGAACACGCAGCCCCGCGAACCGCGCGAGCCGAACGCGGCCGTCGTGGCCATCTGCTGCGACGGCCAGGGGCGCGCGGTGAGCCTCGTCACGCCGCCCTCGCGCCAGTACAACGACAACTATCGGGACTGGACGCTCAACGTCCACGAGATCGCGCTTGCCGGCCTCGACACGTCGAAGCCGCTCTCCCTCGTCTTCTCCCACCAGGTCGCGGTGGGGACGCACAAGGCGTCGGGCATCCACGGGAAGGGCGGCGACACCGACGTCCTCTCGAACCACTACGGGTGGGCCATCGACGACGTGCGGATCCAGATGAAACGCCCCGGCGGCGGGCTCGTCGACCTCGTGCACGAGAACTTCGACGATCTCAAGTGCCACGCGAACCCGTCGAACGGCTGCGGCCCGAACCCCGCGCTCCCCTCGGGCTGGAACTGGACGGGCGGCTACGTCACGAAGATGGTCCGCACGGACAACGGCGAGGTCAACCACGTCCAGACTTCGAACCGCAGCGCGTGGCGCGTCGCGCCGCAGGTCGGCCAGCCCCGCATGTGGTCCGACTCCGTGACCGGAACGCCCGAGACCTGCGCAGTGCCGTACAGCAAGCCCCCGGGCGTGTACTCCACGTTCTCGACCGGCCGCGGATTCTGCGCGATGAACAGCGTCGACCTCGCGCACAACGAGGAAGACATCACGTTCAACCCGAACACGATCAAGAAGCTCGCGCACCCGACCCCCGGCGTCACGGCGGGCGGGGCGGGCCGCTACATCACCCCCGTCGACCTCAAGGCCGCCGTGGGCGACGTGCGGATGACCTTCGACGCGCGCTACAAGCTCGAGATGCACCAGTTCATCCTGGCGGGCGAGTTCCGCTCCCAACAGCTCTCGTGCGCGCGCGTCGAGGTTTCGACCGACGGCGGCGCCACGTGGGAGCCCCAGGTCCCGACCTCGGCGCGGCGCGGCAACGGCCTCTCGCTTGCGACGGGATCGACGCTCTGGGTCGACAAGACGAGCCCGTCCCTCGCGGTCCACAGCCACTGCGCGGGCCGCGGCGGCGACCCCGAGTTCAACAGCCCGTTCGGCTTCCCGGCCCACGGCGTCTTCCTCGACTCCGGGACGGCGTGCCTCGATCTCCGATGCCACTTCACGTACGACCTCTCCGCCTACAAGGGGAAGGAAGTCCTCGTCGGGTGGCACGTCGGCTTCGGCACGGCGGCGACGACCATCGGGTCGCAGTTCGCAGCGGGCGAGACCCAACGCCTTCCGGACTTCCTCCACGTGACGAACATCACCGTCACGGCGAGCGTGCTCGACGCCTCGGACCTGCTCCTGCGGTTCCGCGCCTTCAGCGACTCGAGCGTGCAGGGCCGCGGATGGGACATCCAGGACGTGCGCGTGATCGGCGTGAAGCACCTCGTGAACGCGGCTTCGAACGTGGTCGCGCCCGACCCGACGAAGTTCTACCGCTCGGGCGTCGCGCTCCCCGTCGAGATCGACGCCATCAACAAGGGGCAGCAGACGCTGCGCGACGTCCGCCTCACCGTCCGGATCGAGAACGTGGACGCCTTCGGCAATGCCGATCCCGCCACGCGCCGGACCTTCGCGGGGACGCTCTCGCAGTTCCGCGCGTGCGACGGCCGGACCTTCGGCGAGGACGTGATCCCCGTCTCGACGACCTACCGGCTCTGCGAGTTCCGCGAAGGGGCGGTCTTCGAGGCGATGTCCGCGCCGACCAAGGGCGGCCACGATCTCGTGATCACCACCTTCATCGAGCACCGCCAGGACCGCCCCCGCACGGGCGAGGACTTCGAGATGCTCGTCGGCGACAACAAGCCGCCGGCCCACGTCGTGCCCTCGCGCCAGTTCGTGACCGAGAGCGCGGTCGCCGTGACGGCGATCGAGCCGAAACCCTCGGCCTACAACCTCTCGCGGAAGGAACCGTTCGAATTCGAGGTGGACGTCCGCAACGACGGCATCTCGGAGATCCGCATCCAGGAGCTTTACGCCGTCATCGAAGGCCCTCTGGGTCACGGCGGCGCGCTCGAGAACCCGATCCGCGTCACGCTCTCGGACGCGATCCGCGGCGGGTCCTCGGTTTTGCGCGAGGCCCGTGAAACGCGCACGTTCGCGTGGTCCATCCCGTTCGCGACCCTCGAGCATCACCGCCACGGGATCTACCGCATCACCGCGACGTCGGTCTTCGAGAACGGCCAGCGCTCGCTCTCGACCACGTTCTACCTCGGAAAGGAGCCGTTCCGCGCCCTCGTTCTCGTCGAGGACGGGGACGCTTCGCTCTCCTGCATCGACAACGCCTGGTGCGGCCGGAACGAGGGCGACCGCGTCGACGGGCCCGCCCATCCCTTCGGCCGCCCGCCGAACTGGGGCGACGGCGCGACGCCCTCCCCGACGCTCCAGGCGCCGTCGATCACCACGCAGGTTTCGCACACGCCCGACCACGCGTTCCACTTCCCCCTCCATTCGTACACCATCATGAAGCCGGGCGAGGGGGCCGAGCCTCCGAAGCCGACCGAGGATTGCGGCGTCCCGAACCGTGACCCCTGCACGCCCGTCTACATGACGCTCTACACGCCCTTCCTCGACGCGAAGGTCTTCGTCGGGCCCGACGGAGGAGCCGGCCTCGTCTCGTTCTTCGAGCGGCGCAAGAGCGGCGTGCACGACGTGAGCCTGCACGTGCTCGGCTACGATTCGAGCAACCAGCTCGTGACGCTCGAGTCCATCCGCGCGGCCGACATCGACGATCTGTTCGGCGCCGAAACCGCGGGCTTCGCGATCCGCCACTTCGTGTCCCGGAGCATCTCGATCTCCGACGCCGTCCGCGAGGCGCGCGCGGTGCCCGGCGTCGAGAAGATCCGCATCGCCTTCGTCGTCGCCATTCAGCAGCGCGAGGTCTTCAGCGGTTGGTGGATCGACGACCTCCGCATCGGCCCCTACGGCGCCACGTTGTACCGCGACGAGGAGAGCTTCATCACGGACAACGTCGACAAGACCTTCCGCTTCGTCATGCGGAACGCGGGCGGCGTGCGCGACGCCTACGCCTTCCACTTCGCGGACGCCGACATGCGTCCCGCGGTCCTGCCGGCCGCGTGGAACGTCACGATCCTCGACCCGAAGGGCCGCATCCTCGCGCAGACCGGCCTGCCGGTCTCGCGCGACCTCTGTCCTCCGGGCCGCGAGCGCGACCGCCTGAGAACGATCGAGCTCGACCCGCAGGAGGAGGTCGTCCTCGGCCTCCGCATCTGCGTCCCGACCGTCGCGAACCTCGCGGGCAAGCAGGGGCAGCTGCCCTTCCCCGTCGTCGCGGTCTCCGAGACCGACAATTACACGCGGAGCGAGGTCAAGCTCACGCTGAACTACCAGTACCTCAAGTGGCCGAACCTCGTCGTGGAGCCGCCGCGCCTCTCGCCCGAGGACGCGTCGCTCCCGCCGGGCCAGCCGCGCGCGGTCGAGGTCACGATCCGGAACAAGGGCCTGCTCGAGGCCCGCGGGGTCACGCTCGACGTCGAGGACCGCAACCCCGACGCGCCGCAGGACCTCCGGATGCTCGACGGAACCGAGATCCCCGTGATCCCGATCATCCCGGTCGACGAGAGCCGCACCCTCACGCTGCGGTGGACGCCGCTCGCGCCGGGCCAGCACGATCTCACGGCGATCGTGGACCTCGCGAACGCCATCGTGGAGCTTTCCGAGGACGACAACGTCGCCGTGACGCGGGTGAACGTCCTCAAGGCCGCCTTCCCCGATCTCAAGGTCGAGATCCGCGCCGCGAACGAGCAGCCGAACGTCGGCGACGCCGTGTGGCTCGACGCGGCGATCACGAACAACGGCGGCGTCGCGGCGACGAGCGTCCGCGTTTCCCTCAAGGTCGGCGCGACGGACCTCGTGAGCAGCCTCGACGGATCGCCGTTCATCATCCGCTCCATCGAGCCCGGCGAGACCGTCCACGTCAACCGGACGTGGCGCGCGCTCTTCCCCGGGAAGACCGTCGTCTTCGCAAGCGCGATCCCCCTCTCGGGCATCCGCGAGCGCGTCGACACGCAGGGCGACAACCTGCGCGCGCTCCCCGTGCTCGTCCGGAGCCTGGGCATCGACGTTGCGTGGCGGGACGCCCTCATCTCCGCGAAGCCGGGCGCGGCCCCCACGGCCCAGATCCTGCTTTCGAACGGCGGCGAGGCCTCCGACACCTTCGACGTGCGCATCGAAGGGCCGCCGGGCGTGCGCGGCTTCGTCTACCAGGACAACGTCCGCGTGACCTCCGTCACGCTCGCGAACGGCACGAGCGCGAACCTCACCGTGCTCATCGACCTTCCCGCGAAGCTCGAAGCGGGCAACGCGACGCTCCGGTTCGTCGCCCGCAGCCAGAACACGACCGAATCCCGCGCGGGCGAGGTCGTCCTCGCGGTCGAGCCCATCTACGCGCTCGCGCTCGCCTCGGGCGGCGCGTCCCTCACCCCGGGCGAACGCACGCTCGAGGTGCCGCTCCGGAACCTCGGGAACGCGCGGGACCGCGTCACGGTGTCCGCCGCCTCGCTCCCGGGAGGCTGGGCGATCGCGCCCCAGACGGTCACCGTCGACCCGTACGGTCGCGCCGTGGTCCGTCTCCGCGTGACGACGCCCACGAGCGCGCCCCCCGCGGTGTACGAGCTGCTTCTCGTCGCGACGAACGAGAAGGGCGTCTCGAGCCGCGCGGTCCTCGCGGCGACGGTGGAGGAGACGGACGTTCTCGCGCCCTTCTTCGAGGCGTCGAGCGTCCTCGGTCGCCCGAAGACGGTCCTCACGGTGCCCGTCACCATCCGCAACGTCGGCAACATGCGCGGCGAGGCGTCGCTCAGCGTCGCGGCCCCTCCGGGCTGGACGGCGAGCCTTGCCCGCCCCGCCCTGGCGCTTGCGCCCGGCGCCGAGACCGAGGTCTCCCTGAGGGTCCTCGTCCCGGTCAACGTCACGCGCGGCGAGAGCTACCCGCTCGTCGTGACCGCCGCCGGCGCCCGAAGCGTCGAAAAAGGCGAGGTGAGCGTGGAGGTCGGGGCCGCCGACCTCCTCATCGAGGAATTCTCGTACGCCCCCCGAGTTAACTTGAAGCCGGGCTTGCCCATCAACGTGACCGCCGTCGTGAAGAACGCGGGCCGGATCGAGGCCGACAACGTCTCGGTCGCCCTGTACGTCGACGACTCGCTCATCGGCTTCCGCACCCTGCCCCGCCTCGCGGCGGGCGCCTCGGAGACGGTCCGGTTCGAGTGGATCGCCGTCGCCGGGGACCACGCCTTCCTTGCCATCGCGGACGCGAACAACGTCCACGCGGAGGGCGACGAGCAGGAAGCCAACAACGCGCGTCTCGAGGTCGTTCAGGTCGGAGCGGAAGGCGGTCTCCTGGGCGCGGCGGCCAAAGCCGTCCCGGGCCTGCCCGCCCTCGCGCTCGTCGGCGTTCTTGTCGCCGCGGCGGTCCTGGGCGCCCGCCGGCGCCGTTGAGACGGAAAGAGGATCGAGGTCATGAGCACGAGGCCCCACGAGCGCAGGTTCGCCCGCGCGGCGCTAGCCGTGGCGCTCCTCGCGCTCCCCACGCTCGTGCCCTCGCCGGTCTCGGCCCAGATCGAGCAGGATCCCGTCCTCCGCCCCGGCGTCCAGTACGACTGGTGGAACGCGACGTGGCACTTCCGCGTCCCGATCCTCGTCCACCCGCACCTCCCCGACCCCTTCCGCAAGGGCGAGTGGATCGACCTCTCGCCGGGCGGCGCGAACGGCGGCAAGACCGGGCTCGTGAACTATCCCGTCGAGATCGACCTCGACTTCACGAAGCTCGTGCGCAGCGGCACCGTGGAGGGCGCGCGGTGGCCCCAGGACGCGCTCGGTCGGCTGTCGAGCTTCACGCTCGACGTCGCGAGCCCGCGCGTCGTGGCCTACAACCGCGACTCGGGCAAGGTCGACGCCGCGCAGGGCGTCGCGGGCCTCATGCCCTCGCGCTTCCACCCCGGCGTGCTGCGCTCGACGACGCCGCTCGATCCGGCCTTCAACGCGAGCACGAACGCGATCGGAACCCTTGCGTTCGTCGTCGGGCAGTCCGCCTTCGGACCCGCGAAGCCGTTCGACCGCCCGCTTCTCTACTACGTCTACTTCGACATCGTGCAGAACGGCAACAAGCCGCTCCCGAAGTTCACCGAGGCCCAGATGGGCCTTCTCGACGGGATGTACTGGATCCGCTCGGGCACCACCTTCTACGGGTGGGCTCCCGCGAACGGCGCGGAAGCCGGCGCGCCGGCCGTGCTCGACGTCATGCCGCACTTCCCGAACACGACCGTCAGGCTCTATCGCTACCGGCTCGAGAACTTCGAGCCCGATCCGATCCCGCTTTGCGGCGAGGCGCGGAACAATCCGCCCTGCATCCCCGGCAACGAGAAGACGAAGATGCGCGACGGCGGGATCGTGATCGAGGGCGACCATTTCCAGGCGACGCCCCTCACCGTCACCGTCGTGAACGGCGACCAGGATTTCTACTTCAAGGTCGTCGCGTCGAAGCCCGTCACGGTCTCGCTGAGGCAGGACTACCTCTACCGGCCCAACCCGCCCGAGACGGTCGGGACGTTCTATCCCACCGCGACGGTCGTCCCCGCCGTCGACGGGGGCATCGTCGGTCGCCGCTTCCACTTCCTTCCCGCGTCCGCGCCCCAGAGCGACACGTCGCCGACCCCCATGTACATCGTCGCGCTCGACGGCCCCACGGAGGTGCGCATCTTCGACGCTCGAGTATCGCAGAGCGGCCCGAGGTGGTCGAACCGCGTTCCGAAGGAAACGCCCGTGAACATCCCGAGCGCGACCCTCGTCGGGTCGGACGGATCGCCGATGCGGATCGAAGCCGAAGGCCGCATCATGGTGTTCACGACCGGGGCCAACGACAACTATCTCTACCAGATGCCGTCGAAGCACGGCGCACCGGCGGGAACCCAGGTCTACGGCGCCTTCGCGCGGTCCTTCGTGACGACAGCCTACGCGCCCACCGAGTTCATCGGAACGCGCATGGTCTCGCCGACCTGCGACCAGCTCACGACGCCCCCGCAGCTCGGCCGCATCCCGTACTGCGACGGAACCCTCACGATCAAGCCGCACGCCGTCCGCTCGAACGTCCAGAGCCAGAACACGCACAACGACCGCGCCGAGCCCTGGACCTTCTACGCGGTCGAAGGAGGACCCATCTCGGTCGCCTCGGGCCGACGAGGATACATGGCCGCGGGCGGTCTCGACGGCGGCCGCGTCTTCGAGGTCCGCATCCCCTCCACCGGGTCGAACAGCCTCCCGGGATGGATGAACATCTTTCCCGTCCACAACAACACCGTCGTGACCGTCAAGGAGGAAACCCTCCTCGCGAACGGCACGACCCAGTTCACGACGCGCCTCACGCGGACGCTCAACCAGAACGACTACGTGTGGCGCCAGAACAACCAGCCCATCTTCCGGTCGGGCGCGAAGGACGCCTTCTTCCGCGTGGAAGCGTCGAAGCCCGTGCTCGTGAACGTGTACACGCCGGGGAGCCAGCTCTACGGGACGTTCTACCAGGGCACGCTCGCGCCCGTGAAGATCGAGGTCGGCATCGTCAACTTCTACGGAAACCTCGTCGCGTGGAAGGAGCGAACGCTTTCGGGGACGTTCAAGCCGGGCGACACGGCCAAGTTCACGCTCACCGCGGTGAACCTCGGCCGCGGCCTCGGCAACACGAGCATCACGGACGACTTCGAGATCGACCAGGACTTCCAGGGCTCGACCCAGAAATGGCGCGTCACGGTCTCGACCGCGATCGAGCGCTCGATCCCGACGGGCGGAACGCGCGACGTCACCGTGGCGATCCGCATCGACCCCTCGGTGAAGACCGGCGAGCAGATCACCTTCAACCTCACGCTCACGAGCGGAGCCAACCCGCGCATCCAGGATACCGCGCGCGTCACGGTGAGCGTGCAGACGCGTTACGACTTCCAGATGTCGTTCGTCGGCCGCGTCGCGCAGGCCAAGACCTCGTTCGCGAGCCTCCAGTCCGCGGGCACGCACGAGTTCACGGTCCTCGTGAAGAACACGGGCACGGGCGCGGACAACGTCACGCTCTCCGTGAGCCCCGGCGGTCCCGGCGGCTTCCCGTTCACGGCCGAGATCGTCGACGCGGCGGGCCGCCGCATCGCGGATTCCTCGGGTCTCAAGGGTCGCGTCGCGCTCCCCGAGAAGGGCGAAACGGAGGTCAAGCTCCGCGTGCGCGCGCCGCGCAACGACCTCCCCCTCCAATGGGAGTTCGTCGTCCAGGGCGCCTCGGTCGCGGACGCCTCGACCCAGGACCAGGTCACGGCCACGGTGAGCATCAACATCCGCACGGACCTTCGGGTCGACGCCGAGAACTCGACCTTCCGCGTCACGCCCGGAACGACGACGCACCTCCCGATCAAGGTCACGAACCTGGGAAGCGACACGGAGGTCGTCCTCGGCGTCGTCTCCCCCGCGGCCCCCGACTGGACGTACGCGATCGAGCCTTCGCGCGTGACGCTCCGCGGCCAGGGCGACAGCCGGGTCGTGAACCTCTCGGTGCTGCCGGGACCGAGCGCGCGCGTCGGTCAGGTGCTTCCCTTCCAGGTGAAGGCGACCGCGCTCACCGAGGAAGCCGACGGCGGCCTCAAGGAGAACGCGACGCGCGTGACCGCCATCGTCGTCAACAACTTCACACTCGTCGTTCCGACCCCGCTCCCCCGCAGTCTCGACCCGGGCGCCAAGGTGAGCTTCGATTTCGAGATCGCAAGCCGCGCGAACGGCGCGATGCGGGTCTCTCTCGTGCCCTCCGCGCTCCCGCCCGGCTGGTCCTTCGCAGAGGTCAATCCGCCGGGCACCTTCGACCTGCTGCCGGGCGAGGCGCGCGCCGTCTCGGTCGTCGTCGCCGCGAAGCCCAACGAGGATCCGGGCGAATTCGCGATCGGCGTCGGCTTCCTCCTCTCGGACGCGGAAGGCTCGCGCCACCTGTTCGAGAAGGTCGTCGCGGCCCGCGTGAAGCGATTCTTCGACTACGAGGCCATCGTGGAGTCCGACGGGTTCGTCCGTCCCGGCGGAAAGACGCGCGTCGCGCTCGCGGTCACGAACACCGGCAACGGTCCCGAGGAGATCGTCCTCGAGACCGTCCCGCCCCCGGGTTGGACGATGCGGTTCGAGCGGCCCGATGACCGCATCGTCAGGCTCGAGCCCGGCCAATCCACGCGCGTGGCCTTCGAGGTCACCGCGCCGCGCAACGCCACAAGCGACAGCGCGCGGCTCGAGGTCCGCGGCGTCATCAACCAGGAGCGCGAGCGCGTGACGCCGATCGACCTCGTGATCGAGCGCCTCGACCTCAGCGTCGTGAAGGTCGACGCGAAGGCCAACCGCTTCGCGGTCGGCGAGACCGTCCTCTTCGAGATCACCGTCCTCAACAACGGCACCGTGCCCGCGAGCCGCGTCGAGGTCGCGCTCGTCGCGGACGGGCAGGTCGTGAAGAACGCGACGCTCGAGAGCCTCGCCCCAAACGAGGCCCGCAAGATCCAGCTCCCGTGGAACGTCATCCGGGCCTCGACGTTCGAGATCGCGATCGATCCCTCGAACCGCTTCCACGAGGAGAACCGCGCGAACAACGCCCTCAAATACGACCTTTCGGCCCGATCAAGCGGCGCCTTCACGCCCGTTCCGGCCTTCGCGATCGTCGTCGCGGCGCTCGGCGCGGCCCTGCTCCTTAGGCGGAGGGTCGCCCCGTGACGCTTCCGGGAAGCGAAGCCGCGACCCGCATGGCGCGGTGGGCCTGGGCGCAGAAGGCGAAGGTGGCTCCCGCGGTCCTCGCGCTCGTCCTCCTCGCGAACCTCCTCGTCGGCGCCGCCGTCCTTCCGAGCCTCACGCAGACCGCGGGCACGGGACAGATCGAGTTCGCGACCGCGACGCCGGACGGCAATCTCGCCTTCATCGACACGGACGGCGACGGGCTCTCCGACCTCGACGAGACGTTCTCCTACGGCACGGCGCGCGACTCCGCGGACACGGACGGCGACGGCCTTCCCGACGCGTGGGAGGCGCTGAAGCGAAGCTACGACTTCGTCTCCGGAACGTACTGTCCCGACCCCGTGGTTCCCGACGCGGACGGCGACTGCGATCGCGACGGCCTCTCGAACCGCGACGAGGAGCGGCACGGAACGGACCCGAACCACGCGGACACGGACCGCGACGGGCTCCCGGACGCCTGGGAGGCCCGTTACGCGAAGCGCGGCCCCGACAACGGGACCGCGTGCCCGGACCCGCTCGTTCCCGATGCGACGCGGGACTGCTCGGGCAAGGGTCTCACGAACCTCGAGAACTTCGCGCTCGGCCTCGATCCTTCGCGCCTCGACTCCGACGGCGACGGTCTCGAGGATCTCAAGGAGATGACGGAGACGCGCACGAACGCGACGCGATACTCGACGAGCGGCGCGGGCATCGCGGACGGCTGGCTCCTCCACTGGAAGCTCGACGCCCTCGACCCGGGCCTCGCCTACCGGAGCCTCGACGGGACCGGCATGACGGTGCTCGAGAAGTTCCGCTGGACCGCGGCCCGCTTCAATTACGCGAACCTCTCGGGCGACGAGCTCGCGCCCCTCTTCGCGCGCGGGCTTTCCCCGACGCGGGCGGACTCCGACGGCGACGGCATGTCGGACGCGTGGGAGGTCGCGCACGGGCTCGACCCGCTCTCGGCGGCGGACGGCGGCGGCGTGCGCGCGGCGCTCCTCACCCACATCTCGCTCCCCGCGTGGCTCTCGCGCGCCTCGCTTCCCGCCTTCGTCGTGGGGCCGCTCACGGACCCCGACGGCGACGGCCTCACGAACCTCGAGGAGGCGCTCTCGGGCGCCGATCCGCGGCGGCGCGACACGGACGGCGACGGCCTCAACGACTTCGAGGAGGTCGTCCTCGGTTGGTCGGTCACGGTCGACGGTCGCACGACGCACGTGTGGAGCAATCCCGCCCGCGCGGACAGCGCCAACTCGGGTTTCACCGACTTCGAGAAGCGTCAGGGTTTCTCGGTCATCGCGGGCCGCCGCGTCGACTTCTGCTACGACACGGCCGCCAAGGCGGGCGTCCCGTGCGCGCTCGATCCCCTCACGCCCGACACGGACCTCGACGGCATCGACGATCTCGACGAGGTCGCCTTCGCCGTGTCCCCGCCGCTCAGCCCCGTCGAGTCCGACACGGATCGCGACGGGATCCTCGACGGCGCCGAGGTCGAGTACTGGACGACCCGCTCCCAGCAGGCGACGCCCGAGGAGCTGAACCGCATCATCGACCAGCACCGCCGCTGCAAGGGCGAGACGTGGTCGCTCCAGCAGGCCCGCGAGGCGCTCCTGCCCCAGGGACGCCTCGGCGAAGGCTGCGGCCGCTGGCAGGACGCCCCGAACGTCGTGAACGCGGATGCCGACGGCGACGGCGTGAACGACGGGGCCGAGCTCAAGCCCGAGCGCCGCCTCGCGGCCCCGGGGGCGCTCGACGCGTACCCCTTCCCCGCCTCCGATCCCGCCCTCTTCGACACGGACGGGGACTCGCTCGACGACGGCTGGGAGATCCGCCACGCCTGGTACGTCCACGCGTGCTTCGCGTGGGACCTCGATCCGACGCGGGTCGACAGCCTCGGGTCGTGCCTCAAGGACGGGCTCTCCGACACGACGCGCGACCTCGACGGCGACGGCGTGGACCACCGCGTCGGCACCCTGTTCCCGTTCCAGTTCGCGTTCACGAACCTCGACGAGTACGCGCTCAAGACCGATCCCCACCGCGCGGACTCGGACGGCGACGGCGTTCCCGACGGGTGGGAATACTACTTCTCCCGCGTCGGCTCGCACGCCCCCGGCGTCGCGTCGCCGTGCGGCTGCATGGACCCGCTCAAGCCCGGCGACGTGAACGCCACCGGGTTCGAGACCACGTACGTGCGCACCCTCGGCGTCCCCGAGGGCACGCCCGCGACGCTTGCGCCCTCGGAGACCCTCCTCGCCCCGACGAACGGGTACCACCGCGTGAAGGCCCAGGGCCGCGCCGAGGAATTCACGGTCTACATCATCCAGGGCCCGTTCCGCTGGACCTGGCGCGAGATGTACGAGAACCGCACGGACCCGCTCGTGCCGGACACCGACGGCGACGGGATGCCGGACTGGTGGGAGGCGCGCACGCGCCGGCTCGCCTCGGCGAGCCCCGCCTACGTCTCCTGCGTGAGCCTCTTCGAGCCGCGCAACCCCCTCGGCGGGAAATCGGACTGCGACGGCGACGGGCTTTCGAACGTCAACGAGTGGAAGGTCTCCTTCGAGCCCGGCATGCCGGGCCCGACCGATCCCCTCAATCCCGACAGCGACTTCGGCGGCCTCGGCGACGGCAAGGAGGTCACCGAGGAAGGGAAGCTCGCGGGATCCAATCCGCTGAACCCGCTCGACGACCTCGGCGCCTCCGACGCGGACTGCGACGGCCTCAGCGCCGCCGACGAGCTCGCGCTCAATCCCCCGACGAGCGTCGTCGCCTTCGACACCGACGGCGACGGCCTCCTCGACGGCCCGAACTGGCAGGCGCAGCTTGCGGGCGGCGCCCTCCCCGCGACGTGCGAAGCGACGCTCTCGAAGCCGGACCTTGCGGAGCACGTCGAAGCGCTCATCGCCGCGGGCATCGTGCACACGCGCATTCCGGGCGGATACATCTTCTACGGCGAGCGATGCCCCGACGGGGGAACGTGCGCCGTCGGAACCTCCCCCACGGACGAGGATTCGGACGACGACGGGATCCCCGACGGGTGGGAGCAGCTCTACGGGTACGACCCGCTCCAGGACACCCGCACGGTCTCGCGCTTCGGCGACCTGTCCGAAGGCCAGCGGTACGACATCGGCCGCCCGCCGTCGTGGACCGGCACCTGGTGGTTCGGCGCCGCGGGCAACCGCACGGACACGAACATCGCGACGCGCTCGTGCAAGGCGGGACCGCCCTTCAAGGACGGCTTCATCGACCCGATCACGGGCAAGATCCTCGGCAACAACTTCGACTACGACAAGGACGGGCTGAACGACTTCGTCGGCGAGGATCCGCACCCGTTCTACGACCAGATGAACACGGGCGAGGCGGACCCCGCGGACCCCGCCTTCCGGAACGCCTGGGTGATGCGCGAAGGCCGCCTCAGCGTGGCCTCGACCCGACTTCCCGGCGACACGTGCCCGATCTGGGAAGCGCTTGCGGACGTCGTGATCCAGGACCTCGTCGTGACGCACCACTCCGGTCAGGACGACATCCTGCTCAAGGGGGGCTCGCTTGCGGTCGACGGGACGCTCGCCCCGGCGGCCTCGACGCGCAACTGGGTCAACCGCGCCTGCGTCCCCATCCTCGCGAACCTCGCCTGGAACGACGCCTCGAAGGACAACCTGAGGGCCCGCAGCGACCCGTCCCGCGTCGCGGGCGTGGCGTTCACGGACGCCGCCGGCCGCTTCTCGCTCACGCTTTCGCTCGTGCGCGCGCAATCCGTCACCATTCCCTCGAGCTGCGGCCCGGTGGTGCTCTTCGGCAAGGTCCACGCTCCGGGATCCACGGTGAGCTGGACCCTCGACACGGCCTCCGTCGCGCTCGATCCAGCGATCACGAGCTACCGCGTCCTTCTCTGGAGCTACGGCATCGGCGCCCACGCGGAGTGGACCGCCGCCGACGTCGTCGACGGCGCGGGCTCCACCGTCTACCGGGCCCGGGGCATCCGCGGCACGTTCGAGACGCCCGTGGTGGCAACACAGACGCTCCGCCTGCGCACGCCGACCACGTTCGACGCCGGACCCACGCTCCGCACGACGCCGAACGGCGAGATCGGGGGCACCGCGCGCCTCCTCGACGGGTCGGGTGACCCCGCGCCGCGGAGGCCGGTGCTCATGACGTGGAACGGCGTCCGCAAGAGCGCGACCACGGACGCGGAGGGGCGGTTCAACATCAGCTTCCCGACCGGCGCCGCCCAGGAGCCGGGCTACTTCGACCTCCCGCTCGAGACCACGCCATCGGAGCTCTACGGCGCCTCGACGGGGAAGGCCCGCGTCGCGATCGCGTTCCCCACGAAGATCTCCGGCCGCGTGCTGAACGATCGTCTCATCGCGGTTGCGGGAGGCGATCTCGTCGCCGAGGCGACCCTCAGGAACTTCCGGGGGGCGGTCGTCGGCAACGAGACCGTCGGTCTCCATTTCCTCGGAGCGCTCCACACGGCGGTTACAAACGCGCAGGGTGTCGCGTCCTTCAAGATCCTCATCCCCGAGGACTCGAGTCCTGGCAACCAGCCCGTTTCCCTCGTCTTCGAGGGATCCGACCTCTACCAGGCCTCCTCGCAGAAGCTCAGCTTCGTCACCATCCGGGCCCGGCCCGTCCTCGAGGCGCAGATCCTCCAGCCCCTCGGGGCCGACCTCATCCGCGTCACGGCGCTCGACATCGCGAAGGACGCGGTCATCCAGGGGACCCTCCGGGACGTGGGCGGCGGCCCCGCGCGCGACCCCACCTCGCGCGACGCGCTCGTCATCCGCATCTCGACGGAGGGTTACGCGACCCAGGCGCGCGTGGACAACGCGACGGGAACCTTCTCGCTCACCATCCCGAGGAACGTCTATCCCAAGGTCGGGAGCGTGACGTTCGCGCTCGGATTCGCGGGATCCGACTTCTACGGGCCCGCCTCGACCTCGATCCGCGTTCCGGCGACGTCCGCGACGCGCGTGAGCCTCGAGACGAAGGCCCTCGTGCGCGGCGTTCCGCAGGCGCTCGTCGGGGTCGTCGTCGACGCCTACGAGCGGCCCGTCCGCGGCGAAAGCGTGAACGTGACGCTCGGCGAGCGCCATCTCGGCGTCTTCGTGACGAACGCGACCGGAGGATTCCGCGCGCCCCTCACGCTCCCCGCGAACGCGAGCCTCGGCCCCGTCCTCGCGCGCGCCCGCTACGACGGGAGCGCGGACGGCCTCCTGCGCGGGGCGCCGGAGCTCGTCTCGACGGTGCGCGTCCTGAGCGCGACCTCGATTCGCATGCCCCACCTCACCGCCGCGATCGGCGAGGTCGTGTACAACTTCACGCTCCACGACGACGCCGGCCGGCCCATCGGCGGCGAGATCGTCGGCGTCACCTTCCTCGGATCGCCCGTGACGGTCACTCCGACCGACTTCCGCGGCGAGGCCGAGGCCGGCTTCGACACCTCCGGGGTCGCCGCGAAGGTCTACCCGATCGAGGCGCGCTACGAGGGCTCCACGCTCTACGCGCCCTCGGGGGCGACCGGGTCGCTGCGCCTGCTCTCGCGCACCGTGCTCGAGATCCACCCGCCCCCGCGCGCCGTGCGCGGCCAGGTCTTCGAGTTCGACGGCCGCCTCAAGCAGGAGAACGGCCTCGGCGTCCCCGGCGCCTCCGTGGAGCTCATCTTCAACGGCTCCTTCCTCGCGCGCGCGAGCACGGCCCCGAACGGGAGCTTCCACGTCGCGGCCCTCATCCCGGCCGACTTCGAGCGCGCCCGGGTCCCGATCGAGGTCCGTTACGCGGGCGACCAGAGCCACACGCCCGCCTCGGCGATCGCGCTCGTCGAGGTCATCAGCATGACCCGGCTCGAGGTCGTGGTCCCCCGCAAGCTCGCGGTGGGCGACAGCTTCACGGGCACCGTCCAGCTCCTCGACGACGAGGGGCTCGGCGTCCCGAACGCCGTGCTCCGCGTCCACTTCAGCGGCTCGTACTACCCGTTCACGCTGAAGACGAACGCGACCGGCCACGCCTCCTTCCCGGGGAAGGTCACCGGAGCGGGCGCCTCGGACCTCGACGTGCGCTTCGGCGGGACCGACGACCTGCTGCCCACGAACGAGGCGACCCGCATCCAGATCTCCACGGGCGCCTTCGGCGGCGCCGGCAACTCGTGGGTCCTCGCGCTCATCGGCGCTCTCGCGGTCGCGGCCATCGTGAGCCTCCTCGTCGCCTGGTACAGGAAGAGCCGCGTCACCGAGGCCGAGCGCATCCTCCTCGACACGCAGGCCGCGCTCGTCGCGGGCGACGAGTACTCGGCCACCATTCTCATGGCCTACCGGCGCCTGCGCGACTACCTCGTGAAATTCGGGTACACGACGACGCCGGACGTCACGGCGCAGGAGTTCGGCGCCGCCGTCAAGGCGGCTCTCCCGGTGCGCGCGGCGCCGCTCGACGCGCTCGTCTCGCTCTTCGAGGAGGCGCGGTACTCCGCCCACGGCGTCGGGCCCGCCGAGCGCGACCGCGCCCTGAGCGCGCTCGCCGCGCTCAACGCCGACCTCGCGCGCATCCGGCGCACGAAGGGCGGCGCGAAGGAGGCGGGCGCGTGAAGCGCGCGCTCGGCCTCGCGGCCGTCCTCCTTGCCGCCCTCATTGTCGGGGGCGCCGTCGTCGCGATCCTCTATTCCCCGCCCCCGGAGCTCGGATCCTACAGCTCGGGCCGCGCGGATCTCGGCGCGTACCGCGCGAGCCTCGCGGGGGGCCTCGGGTACAACACGGACACCATCGCCTCGACGCCGCTCGTGCTGCGCGGCGTCTCCGATCCCGCGGCCCACATCGTGTTCGCGGTCGGCGTGAGCCGGCCGTACTCGGCCTCCGAGATCGAGGCGTTCGACGACTTCGTGACGCGCGGCGGCGTCCTCGTGGTCGCGGACGACTTCGGCTTCGCGAACACGCTCGCCGTCAAGTTCGGCGTCACCTTCGACAAGGTGCCGCTCCTCGACTCCAACTTCCAGAAGAACGTCTCGCTCGCCCGCGCCCGCGCGCTCCTCACGACGAGCAAGGGCGAGGACCTGACCTTCGACCTCCTTCTCAACGAGCCCACGGCCCTCACCGTGAGCCCGAGCCTTCTTTCCGGCGCGAACCCCTCGGCCCGGATCGTCGCGACGAGCTCGCCGGACTCGTACCTCGACAACGACGGGAACCGCCGCAAGGACGACACGGACACGAAGGGTCCCTTCCCCCAGATGGTCGTCGTCGCGCACGGCCGCGGCACCGTCATGTTCATCGCGGACCCCGCCCTCTTCACGAACGAGATGCTCGACGCCGCAGGGAGCGACAACCGCAAGTTTGCCCTCGCCCTCCCCGACGCGCTCGCCCGCGGGTCGAACGCCGGAACCATCCTCTTCGACGAATCGCGTCACGCGCCCGCGCCCCAGGCCCGGCTCGCCGCGGCGGGCCTCGCGTCGCTCGTCGTGCCGACGAAGGACCCGTTCTGGCAGTGGATCTTCCTCGGTTCCCTCGGCCTCGCGATCGCGGTGCTCCTCGCCCTCGTCAAACCCGAGGAGCGGCTCACGCACCACCGGAGCGGCCTCGCCCGCGTCCGGACCTCCCCCATGGCGAGCCCGATCGAGCGCATTACGCGCCTCGCGCGCGAGCGCGTGCGGGCCGTCCACGGCGTGCGCGAGGAGTCGCCCGCCCCCGAAACGCTCGCGGTCCTCGCGACCGACGACCGGTTGCGTCGCGTCGTGCGCGGCGAAAACGGCGCAAGCGATGACGATACCCTCAAGGATCTCCTGACAAGGATCCGGAACTACGGCAAAGGCAGCAGGTGATAATCATGGCCACGAAACCCCAGGCAGCGAAGACGTTCGCCCAGGCGCGCCCGCAGCGCCCCCCGAACCCGAACGTCGTCCGGCTCGCCGACACGACGAAGCGCCTCATCGACGAGGTGGCGAAGGTCATCGTCGGCAAGCGCGAGGTGCTGGAGCTCGTCACGATCAACATCCTCTCGTCGGGCAACATCCTCTTCGAGGACTTTCCCGGCATGGCGAAGACGCTCATGGCGAACACGTTCGCGCGCGCGGCCGGCTGCGACTTCCGCCGCATCCAGTTCACGCCCGACGTGCTTCCCGGCGACATCACGGGCACGTACGTCTACAACCAGCAGTCGAGCGAGTTCAACTTCCGCCCGGGCCCGGTCTTCACCAACATCCTGCTCGCGGACGAGATCAACCGCGCCCCGCCCAAGACCCAATCGGCTCTCCTCGAGGCCATGCAGGAGCGCCAGGTCACGGTCGAAGGCGCGACGCTCAAGCTCGACAAGCCGTACCTCGTCATGGCGACGCAGAACCCGGTCGAGCAGGAAGGTACCTACCCGCTGCCCGAAGCCCAGATGGACCGCTTCCTCATGAAGCTCAGCGTCGGGTACCCCGCGAAGGCCGACGAGGCCGAGATCCTGCGCCGCCGCATCCGTCGGGCGAAGGACGACGTCGACGTGTCCGCCGTCACGAACCCCCAGCAGGTCATCGCGATGCAGCAGACGATCGAGACGATCTACATCTCGGACGAGATGATCGACTACATCGCCGACCTCGTCGTCCGCACGCGCGGCCACCCCGACATCTACGTCGGCTCCTCGCCGCGCGGCTCGCAGGCGCTCCTCAAGGCCTGCCGCAGCAAGGCCGCCATGTCGGGCCGCGACTTCGTCGTCCCCGACGATGTCAAGTTCGTCGCGCCCCACATCCTCGCCCACCGCATCATCCTGCGGCCCGAATCGAAGATCCGGGGCGTCAAGAACCACGACGTCGTGAACGAGATCGTCCGCGAGGCGCCGGTTCCCACCGTGTGAGACGTCGATGAAGCTCACCCTGAAGGGCGCGCTCACCGCGGCCGGATCGGGACTGCTCGTCTCGGTCGGCCTCGTGTTCGACGCGCCGGTCGTCGGATCGGCGGGCCTCGCGGGCCTCGCCCTCCTCGCCGCCGCAGCCTTCACGGTGAAGTCCGTCGACATCCGCGCCACGCGCGAGACCTCGAGCCAGGTCGGCCACGAGGGCGCCGAGGTCAAGACGCGGCTCCGCGTCGAGGCCAAGGGCCTTCGCGGAAGGGTGTTCGCGGAGATCCGCGACACCCTCCCGCCCGGTCTCGAGATCGCGGGCGGCTCGAACTACGTCCTCACCGCGCTCTCGGCGGAGCCGCTTGAGATGGACTACGTGCTCCGCGCGCCCATCAAGGGGAAGTTCTCGCTCGGGCCGGTGCGGCTCCGCGTGCAGGACGCGTTCGGGCTCTTCCACGAGGACAACGACGTGGACCGCGTGACGTTCCTCACGATCTACCCGCGCCAATTCGACCTGCGGGACGCGCTCACGAAGAGCAAGTTCCCGCTCGTCGTCGCGGGCGACTACATCGTCGGCCAACCCGGCTACGGCTCGTCGTTCTTCGCGTTGCGCGAATACATGACGGGCGACCCTTACCGATCGATCAACTGGAAGGCGAGCGCGCGCAGCAAGAACTTCATCGTCAACCAGACGGAGCGCGAGACGCAGGCCCGCGTCACGATCCTCTTCGACAACCGCGAGATCGCGCGCCTCGGCACCGTGCGCGACAACGCCATCGTGTACGGATCGCGCGCCGCGGTCTCGCTCGCGGGCTTCCTCCTCAAGCGCCGGGACAAGATGCGGCTCATCTTCTACGAGGACGCGATCCGCGAGGTCCGCCTCACCGGCACCGAGAAGCCCATCATCCCGCTCTCGGAGGCCCTCGCGGACGCCGACGGCAAGGGCGCGATGAAGGCCCTCGAGGCCGTGGGACAGATCCTCCCGATGCTGAAGCCGCGAAGCCCCATCATCCTCATCTCGAACCTCCTCGACGACGGCACCGCGAGCGAGGCCGTTCGCGCCCTGCGCGCCTACGAGATGCGCGTCCTCGTGGTCACCCCGCGCGCGGGCGCCTTCCTCGAGAAGGCGGGCATCGCGCCCGGCACGGCCGAGTACGAGACCGCGATGCTCGAGCGCGAGACGGCCATCGCCCAGATGAAGTCCTACGGCGCCGTGGTCGTCGACTGGGACACCGCCGAGCCGATCACCGTCACCTTCGCCCGGGAGGCGCTGCTTTGACGCGCGACATCGGCCGCGGCGCCCGATCGAGCATCGCGATGGCGACCGCGGGCCTCGCGACGACGGCCCTCGCGACGGGCGGCCTCGCCCTCCTCGGCGACCGTCCGTTCCTCGGCGTCGTCGAGATTCCGGCGCTCACCCTCGCCGCGGGCCTCGCGGCCACCGCGATCGCGCGGCACGGGCTCGTGCGGGCCTCGCGCTTCAACGTCGAGAACGACCCGGAGGGTCGCGGCGAACGCCTCGCCTACCTCCAGACGGCCGCGGGAGGCCTTCTCGCGATCCTCGTCGCGCTCCCCGTCGCGACCGCGTTTCCGTCCCTCCTCGAATGGGTGATCGCGCTCGCCGGCGGGCTCGGGTTCGTCGTCTTCGTCGAGAACGCGACCCTCGCCGCGAAGTTCCTCCACGTCGCCGCGGCCGCGCCCCCCGGCACGATCGCGCGCCTCGATGCCGCGGCTTCCGCGGTCCGGGCGGGTCAGCTGAGGCTTCTTGCGATCGCGGCCGCGATCGTGCTCGTCGCGGTCCTCATGGGACCGACGATCTTCGGCCTCCTCCACCCCGTCCTCGGGGCGAGCGTCGAGGCCCGCAGCCTCCACGGGGCCGCCGTCCTCGTCGGCCTCACGACGCTCGCGTCGCTCGGGTACCTCGCCTTGAAGACGCGGCGCGCGGCGTAGGTTCGGCGATCCGTCCTCAGCGTCGGCGCTCGCCGAGCCTGTGGGCTCGGCGGCGGCTTGGCGGCGCTGCGGCGCCGCCTTCGCGCTCAACGAACTGCGGGTTCGTTGGCGGCTTGGCGGCGCTTTGGCGCCGCCTTCGCCGGCGTCGGAAGGGGGTCCTGATGCGGGCTGGTTCGGGGTGACCCCGTCGCTTCCGACGCCGCCCTGAGAAGGAGGGCGGCCAGCCTACTCGATCTTCAGCGTCGGCGGCGTCGGAAGGGGGTCCTGATTCTTGTTCAGCGTGATGACGACGAGCTGCGTGGAGCCCGCGCGGCAGAGCGCGTCCATGGGGCACGCGCGGCACATCTCGCGGGACGGGTGGTAGGCGACCTCGTTCACGAAGAGGTCGAAATGGTTCACCGCGTCCTGCGCGACGGGATTGAGGGCGAACTGGTCCTTCTCGGTCGCGACGACGAGCTTGCGGGAGACGAGCTTCTCGAGGCGGCTTTTCAGGAAGGACTGGTAGGCGTAGGAGTTCACGAGGCTCTCGAACTTGCGCTTGCCCCAGCGCGTGTTGCCGTATTCCTCGCCGTGGGCCTCGTGGTAGAAGCCCATGAAATCCTGGAGGGTGAACGTCTCGAGGCCCACGTTCTGGAACACCCGCGTGAGCTCGAGATTCAGCGTCAGGTCGTCGCCCGTGAGGCGCCTGAAGCGCATGTACGAGCAGATCTCCCAGTGCTTGATCGGCGCGCGCCAGCGGTACGTGAAGGCGTCCCGCAGGCCCTTGCCCGTGAGCTCGATGATGCCGCGCTCCTCGAAGTCCATGAGCTTCTCGCGGACCTTGTGGCTCGTGAAGCCGTAGAACTCGCAGGACGAGTTCGGGCGGTTCCCGTTCTCGGAGACGAAGATGTGGTTGATCCGGCGGGCCGTGAAGCGGGCGATCTCGAGCTTCACGTCGTCCGTGATGGTGATGGAGCGCCCCCCGAGGAGGGCGTTCAGGAGCGAGTCGTTGATCGAATTGTAGACGTGCAGCTTCAACGCTGCGTAGAAGGCCTTGTCCACGCTGAGGGGTCCCGCGCGGAAGTCATTCACGCGGGCGTTGCCTCCACGGGGGCGGGAGAGGGTGCACTGTGGAGAGGGGGTCCTGACTGACCCGAGCTAGGCTGGCCGTGGCTCCCGGAAATTCGTCGGGCCTCCTGAGCTTTTCTCACGATTGGATGGACCGATCCGAAGCTGGGGCGCGTCTCCGCGACAGGCGGCAACGGGCTTCCCGTGGCCGGGTGGGTTTATATGTCTGTGCCTTCCCCGGGGGCGTCCTCGGCGGCCCCCCGACGCTGCCCCTGGTACATGGCGAGAACCTCGGCCGTGGAGGTCGCGTCCTCGGGGGCCTTGTCGCGCCGCCAGGTCCCCGTGAAGCGCGGGAAGCGGACGGCGACCCCCGACCCGCTCTTCAGGACGTCCGCGAGCGCGGTGTGGATGGGCGAGAGGGTGAGCTCCGCGCCGCGCACCTCCGCGACGAGCGTGGGGACGAACCACGTGTCGGCCGCGAGGCGGGAGCGCACGCGGGGATGCCGCGCTTCGACGGTCGTGGGGGCGAGCTCCTCGACGAGGGCGGCGAGCGTCGCGTCGTCGAAGCCGGTGCCGAGCTTGCACACCGTCTCGAAGACGTCCTCCTCGCGATTGTAGGCGGCCATGAGGAGCGCGCCGTGCCACCCCTTGCGGCGACCCCGGCCCGTGAAGGCCCCGACGACCACGAGGTCGAGGCTGTCGGAAAGCTCGGCCCGGTAGTCGCGCTTGAACTTGATCCACTGCCAGCCGCGGGCGCCCGCGCGGTAGGTCGAGTCCTCGGCGATCGATTTGCACATGATGCCTTCCGCGCCGTCCGCGACGGATTCGTCGAAGATGCGCACGAGCTCGTCGCTCGTTTCGACGACCCGGTAGTGGCTGAGGCGGACGGACTCGTCGCCCGGGAAGAGCCGCGTGAGCGCGGCGCGGCGCTCGGGAAGCGTCCGGCCCGTGAGGTCCTCGCCGTCCGCGAGGAGACAGTCGAAGAGATAGATCGCGACCGGCACGTCCTCGACGACCTGGTCGAGGTCGCGCTTCCGCCCGCGGCGCTGGCTCGTCTCCTGGAACGGCAGCATCTCGCCGGTCGTCTTGTCGACCGCGACGACCTCGCCCTCGACGACGGCTTCGCGGCCCCTCATGGAGGCCCTGAGCGCCTGCGCGACGTCGGGAAACTGCACGGTGAGGTTCTCGAGGCGGCGCGAGAAGAAGCTGATCGGGCCCGATTCCGGGATGTGCGCCTGCACGCGGAGCCCATCGTACTTGTACTCGACCGCGGCCTTTCCCCCGAGCTTCGCGAGGATCTCCTCGGCGGTCGGAAGGCGCTCGGCGAGCATGGCGCGAAGCGGCACCCCCACCCTGACCTGGAGCTTCGAGAGGGCGTCGAGGCCGCCTTCGCGGACGCGCCGCGCGACGAGGCCGAGATCGCTCGAGACGTTGTAGGCGCGCTCGAGCGCGGCCTTGTCCTCCTTCGTCGCGTAGGCCTGCGCGAGGGCGTCGAGGAGGGTCATGTCGGCGATGCCGAGCCGGAGCTTGCCGGTGACGGTGCGCACGAGGTATCGCGCCTGGCGCGGCTCCGTTCCGAGAAGGAGATCCTGGAGGGTCGCGAGCTTGCGCTCCTGGGACCCCGGCCCCGTCGATTGCGCGATCGATTCGAAGGCCGCGTAGGCGCGCGCGACGGTGAGCGGCTCGCGGCTCGTCTCCTCCTCGGGGCCCGAGAATCCGAAGAGCGTGGACTGGCGCTTCGCGGCGGCGGTCTTCCTGCCGGCCTTCACTTCGCCCCCGAGGAGCTTCTCGGCGGCGTCCCCGAGGTCGCCCGCCGCGTGGTAGGCCGCGACGACGGCCTCCTCCGTGTGGCCGGTCGCGAAGACGAGCGCCCGGATCACGAGCTTCTCCGCGAGTCCGAGCTCGACGCCGACGAAATCGGGGTAGAGCTTGCCCTGCGTGAGGTACACGATGCGCGGCAGGTCCTCGGCGTCGGCCTCCTTCACGAGCTCGACGAGGATGCCCGTGAGCTCGAGGCGGGCGCGCGTCGCGGAGAGCCGGTCGTAGTACGAGCAGAGGCGCGCGTAGTCCACGCGGCGGGAACGCAGCCTTGCGGCTTAAGCGTCTCCCGGGTCAGCCGTACATCGGCGGGACCGAGTCGCGGTCCGGCGCGGCGGCGGGGGCGGCCTGCTTCTGCATCATGCGGAGGGTCCGCTCGATATTCTCCGCCTCGCTGTAGAGCGGCTTCACGTCGATGTCGACCTGGTCGAGGAGGCCGTTGATGACCTCGATCACCTTCGCGGCGGCGCGCGCGTCGGGGTAGTTCGGGTTCGCTTCGGCGAGGATGGAGATGGCGTTGAAGCCCTCCTTCTTCCCGAGGTTCAGCAGGACGCCCGAGACGCCCGTGATGATGCCGTTGCCGAACTGCTCGAGACCGTGCTTCTGCAGCATCGCCCGCGTCTCCTCGGTGGACCCGAGCGCGTAGACCCCGACTTCGTCCTCCGCCTTCTCGCCTTCGGAATCGATGACGAGCCCCTCGGGCGAGATGACGGTCTTCGCGCCCTTCGCGAGCGCGAACTGCATGATGGCCTCGGCGATGGGCCGGATGAGCTTGGGGGCCGGCTGGAACTCGGAGATGAAGACGCACACGCCCTTCCCCGCGTAGATGCGCACGGGGTACAGGGGAACGCCATTGCGGACGATGGAGACCGTCGGGAACCACTTCGAATCCATGATCCCGATCTGCTCGAGCTCGAGCACGTCGATGAGGTAGTTCGCGGTGATCGTGCTCACGAGGCCGACGCTCGGGAACCCGTCGATGATCGTCGCGCCGCGGAGGTCGACCTCCTGGAACTCGTGGACCGTCAGATCGCGCTCGTTGTCCATGATCGTCCTCGGCGGCGGTTAGACCGCCCAGAGTATATAGGGTTGCGCTCCTTGGCCCAAGGACGGGCCGCGACCCCGCGGGCCTTGCGCCTCGCGCGGCCCGCCCGCACGGCGCCGCCGGGCGCGCGAGGTCCCGGGCCCGGTGGATCCGCCCCCGGGCGCGCGGTCGTCCGCCCTGCCGCGCGCCGCCCAGGCACCACGCTTATGGACGCCCGCGGCCACGCCGCGGCGGCATGACCGCGGCGACCCCGACCGTCAGCAAGCGGCGCGCCGCGGCGCCGCCGACGGCACCGGTCCTGGCGAGCGCGGGCCCCGCGGTCCCGACGGATGCCCCGCGCGCGGCGCCGCCCGGCTCGGCGG
Source organism: Candidatus Thermoplasmatota archaeon (assembly GCA_035540375.1). Taxonomy (NCBI): domain Archaea; kingdom Methanobacteriati; phylum Thermoplasmatota; species Thermoplasmatota archaeon. The sequence goes on along the minus strand of DATLGO010000048.1, from coordinate 73,211 downwards.
GCGCAACGCTCCCGCGGGCGCGGGCGCCGCGAGGCAGGCGATCGAGGACGCCGCGTGGCGCGGGGAGGTCCCCGGGGGACCGCCTGCGCCGCCGGAGCCGAGCGGCGCGAGCGAGGCCCGACGGAGTCCCGTTGGTGGAAAGTTTATCTCCTTCGACGACCCAGGAATATGGCAATCGAGAAAACCGTGACCGCGCGCGGACGTCGCGCGCCCTTTGGAGACTTCTCCATGAACCGCATCACGCATCCAGATCAGCACGCCGAATCGCGGAGGAACGCCTGACATGATGGGACGAGAGCTCAAGACGCGCATCTTCGACATCGACCTCGGCAAGTATCAGGTTCTCCTGCACAAGGAGGACGCCGAGGCGCTCGGGGTCCACCCCGGGGACCGCGTGCGCGTCCAGAACGACGAGACCGTGACCGCGCTCGTCGACACCACGGATTCGGTCGTGCAACCCGGCGAGGTCGGAGTCTTCCTCGAGCTCAAGACGCGCTTCGACGTCGGGGACGGCGCCGTCCTTCGGCTCTACCCGGCCGAGAAGCCGCAGTCCATCGCCGCGATCAAGAAGAAGATGCACAAGGCGAAGCTTTCGAAGGAGGAGATCGACAAGATCATCGTCGACGTGGTCGACGGCACGCTCTCCGACGTCGAGCTCTCCGCATGGGTCACGGCCCTCGAGATCAACGACATGGACATGGAGGAGATCGAGCACCTCACGCGGTCCATGGTGAAATACGGCGAGACGATCGATTTCGGCGGCGAGGTCGTCTTCGACAAGCACTCGATCGGCGGCGTGCCCGGGAACAAGATCACGCTCCTCGTCGTCCCGATCATCGCGGCCGAGGGGCTGCTCATCCCGAAGACGTCGAGCCGCGCCGTCACGGGCGCCGCCGGTACCGCGGACGTCATGGAGGTCTTCGGTCCCGTGAACCTGAACGCGGAGGAGATCTACCGCATCACGAAGAAGACGGGCGGCGTCATGTGCTGGGGCGGCGGCGTGAACCTCGCGCCCGCGGACGACATCATCATCCGCGTCGAGCATCCGCTTTCGCTCGATCCCCCGGCGCAGCTTCTCGCCTCCGTCATGGCGAAGAAGAAGGCTGTCGGCGCGAACAAGCTCGTGATGGACCTTCCCACCGGGGAGGGCACGAAGCTCCCGACCGTCGACGACGCGCGGAAGCTCGGCCGCATGTTCATGGAGCTCGGCGACCGCCTCGACATGGAGGTCGAGTGCGCGATCACGTACGGCGGCCAGCCCGTCGGCAAGACCATCGGCTGCGCGCTCGAGGCGAACGAGGCCCTTGCGGCCCTGCGCGGTCTCGATCACGCGCCCCGCTCGCTCATTGAGAAATCCGTCGCAATCGCGGGCATCGCGCTCGAGATGGGCGGCGTCGTGGGCCGGGGGCTCGGCCACGCGCGGGCGGAGGAGGTCCTGAGGTCGGGCCGCGCCCTCGCGAAGTTCACGGAGATCGTGGAGGCGCAGGGCGGCAAGGTCCCGAAGGGCGACATTCCCGTCGGCAAGTTCCAGGAGACGATCAACGCGACCGACGACGGCTACGTCGCGGGCATCAACAACAAGGCCATCGTGGCGCTTGCGCGCGCGACCGGGTCTCCGCGCGACAAGGGCGCGGGCCTTTTCGTGCACCACAAGCGCGGCGACAAGGTTGACCAGGGCGAGCCCCTTCTCACCATCTACGCGGAAAGCGAGTACAAGCTCCGCGAGGCCGTCGCCCTCGCGAAGAAGACGCCGCCCGTGCGGCTCGAGGGCATGCTCCTCCAGCGTCTCCACGACATCCGCGAGATCTGAGGCTCAGAACACGCCGAGGACGACGAGCGCCGCAAGGGCGGCGACGCCCGCGGCCGTCGTCGCGGCGAGCGCGGTCCCGACGCGCTTCAGGAGGTCGAGGCTCATCGTGCGGAGCACGACGAACTTGTTCACGACCCCGAAGACGGAGGTCGCGATCGCGGTCGTCGCGGCCACCTGCAGGCTGATCTTGCCCGTCGCGTAGAGCGTCGCGAGGCTCGCGACGTTCGCCCCCGCCGTGAAGAAACCGGAGAGGGCCGTCACGTAGACGCCGACCTCCCCGAAGCGGAGGGCGATCGCCTCCGAAAGTCCGGCCAGGAGCGCGAAGAGGGCCGCGAAGCGCAGCGCGGGCGCGACGGCGAACGGGTTCTTGAGACGGATCGGGCCCTCGGGCGCCGCGTCCTCGCTCGTGCGCCACCGAAGGTAGGCGTAGATGGCCGCGACGAGCATCATCGCGATGATCGCGGGGGCCATCGCGAGGAGAACGCCGAAGGTGGGGTCCGCGAGGCCCGCGATCACGAGGATGCGCGCGAGCATCGTGCCGATCGCGAGGAGCACGGCCGTGGCGGCCGCCCCCGCGAGGGCCGGGTGGTCGCGCACCGTCGTCGCGAGGCTCGCGGTCGTCGCTTCGGAGTTCACGAGGCCCCCGAGGAGGCCCATGACCTCCGTGCCACGCGCGTTCCCGAGCGCCCGCATCGCGATGAACCCCGCGAACGAGACGGCGGAGACGAGCACGGCAATGATGAGGATGCGGTAGGGGTCGACGACCTGACCGCGTCCCACGAAGGGGAGCGCGTCGACCTCCGGGGGAAGGTTGGAGGCGAGGGGGAGCGCGATGAACGCGACCGCGATGAACTGGAGCGCGCCGAGCATCTCCTCGTCGTCAAGGCCGAAGGCGAAGCCGTGGAGGCGCTCCTTCGTGAGGAGGAGGAAGGTCGTCGCGACACCGATGACGAGCGCCTCCTGGATGAAATTGTACGCGACGAGGAAGCCGAGGAGGAACGTGACCACGAGGGCGACGGGCGAGGTGAGGCCCGTCACGCCAAGCCGGTGGCGCACGATGAGGAACGCGATCGCGAGGAGCGTGATGAACAGGACGCCCGCGGCGAGGACGAGGGGTTCGCCCGCCGTGATGCCGACGACCGCCATCATGTAGCCGGAAAGCGACACGAGCGGGAACGTACGGACGCCCGCGATGACCTCCTTCCTCGCGTCCGCGTGATGCTCGCGCTCGAGCCCGATGAGCCCCCCGAGGCCGACGGAGAGGGCGAAACCGACCCAGAAGGAGGGCTCCATCAGCGCGCCCCCGGTCGACCGGGAACGGACTCCGGCGTGCCGTGCACGTCGACGGTATCGCGGGGGGTCGGCCATAAGCGTTCCGAGTCCGAACCTTTCCCAGGAAGCGGCCACAACCCTTGACGAGTCTCCAGGGGAGAGGGGGACGCATGATCGAGGGCCTCATCCGCACCGACTTCGCCCTGGTGGACAAGCGCGAGCCCGTGTCGAGCGTTGCGGGGTGGCTCAAGGGGGAGGCCCGAGACCGACCCCTCGTCGCGGACCGCGGCCGCCCGTGGGGCATCCTCAATCTTCGCAGGCTCACGAAGAGCGCCCTCCCGGCCCGCGAGCGTCTCGAACGCCTCGCGATCGGCACGGGCGTCGTCGCCGAGGACGCGACGCTCGAGGAAGTCGCGCGCGCGCTCACCGACCACGCGGTCGACCACATGCCGGTCGGCGACCAGCGGCGCGCGGCGGGCTACGTGTCCGCCCTCGACGTCGCGCGCGCGCTCGGGGTCGACGGCATCGCGGCCTCGGACGCCCTCGTCGAGGTGCCCGCGCTCGCCGAGGACCAGTCGATGGGCGAGGCGCTCCACCACTTCCACGAGGTGAGCGTCGACGCGCTTCCCGTGGTCGACGCCCGCGGCCGCGTGCGGTCGATCCTGCGACGCCGCGCGCTCTTCGAGGCCGGGTTGAACCGGGACCGCGCCGACGGTCGCGCGATGCCGGGCAACCCCCCCGGCGTCCTCTCGGGCCCCGTGCGCGACTTCGCGACGGACGCGTGGGAAGGCGTCCGCGCGGGCGCCCCCGGCGGGGTCCTCCTCGAGGCCCTCGAGGACTGGGGCGACGCGCCTGTCGTCGATGGCGAGGGACGCCTCGTCGGCATGGCGAGCCCCGTGAGCCTCCTCAGGGCCGTCACCGCGAGCGGCGGGCGAAGCCTTTAGGCCCCCCCTTGGGCTCCCGGGACCCATGTCCGACGCCGAGGCCACGAAGCGCTTCGAAGGCCCCGTCACGATCGAGCAGAGCTTCAAGGTGGACGGCCGCAAGCTGACGGTCCTCGTGACGTTCCCCGGGGCCGTCGCCGCCGAGGTCGGGATGGAGGCCGTCGTCGCGCTCGCGAACCGCGCGATCGTCTCCGTCGAGACGAAGAACCACCAGGTCGAGAAGTTCCGGTGACGACGTGGAGACCGAGCGCGTCCGCAACCTCGTCGTCCTCGGCTGCGTCCACGGGCTCGCGAACGAGGCGAGAGTTCTCCTCGCCGCCCTCGAACGCGAGCCGCCCGACGTCCTCCTTCTCGCGTTGAGCGTCGAGTCGCTCGCGGCGCTCGAGCGGGGATCGAGCGAGGTCGACCCGGACTCCCTCGCCGACGCGGAGGCCGCCTACGCGGTCGCGCTCGAACGATTCGGCGAGGTCGCGCTTCCGCCGCCCGACCTCGTGGCCGCCCTCGCGTGGGCGAAGGAGAAGGGCGTTCCCGTCGAGGCCGTCGACCTCACCGAGGAGGAGTACGAGGACACCTTCACGAGCGAGGTCGGAACGTGGTCGCTCCTGAGGTACGGCCGCCTCGTCCGACGCATGGTGAAGCGACCCCCGGAGGCCTCGACGCCCGAGGCCTTCGCCCGCGCGTGGGACCGCTCCCTCCGCCGCATCAAGGGCCTCGCCGCCGTGGAGGCCGCCCGCGAGTCCGCGATCGCCGAGCGTTCCCTGAAGCACGCCGAGCGCCGGCGCGCGGTCCTCGTGCTGGACGTCGCCCGTTTCGACGGCGTGGTCGCGGCCCTCCGGGCCCGCCAGGGAAAAGATTGATGCGGGCGCCGCGGGCTCGCGCGCGCATGCCCGTTTTCATCCGCGAGGCCTCCACGGTCGTCGTCGATGCTCCCGCCGACGCCGTCGCCCGCGTCCTCGAGGCCCGCGGCGCGCGTCGCGCCGGCATCGCGCGGTACGAAGGGCCTGGCGGGGGCCCGCGCGGGCCGCTCGACGCCCGACGCGAGGCCTGGTACGTGCTGCGGGCCACGCCCCAAGGCACCGAAGTCGTCCACGGCGTGGCGCTCGCGCCCGCGAACCTGGCCGAGAACCTCGCGGCGCGCCTTCGCCGCGCCCGTCTCGCGACCGGGGTGGAGCGGCACCTCGTCGACCTCAAGCGCGAGGCCGAGCGCGAGGCGGGGCTCCGACGGGCTTTTCCGCCGCTTGCGCCATGACGCGGGCGTGGCCCTGCTCCCGACGGGACTCGCGATCGCCGGCCTCGCCCTGATCCTCGTGGGCACCGTCGTCATCGTCCGCCTGCGGGCGTTCCCCAAGGCCTATGGCCTCGGGGTGCTCAGCATGGCCGTCTTCGCGCTGCAGCTTGCGGACCCCTTCGTCACGCTCCAGCTCGGATTGAGGAGCGAAGCCTTCCTCTCGGGCGCGACCTGGTGGGCTCCGCTCACCTACATGTTCGTGCACGCGGACCCGTTCCACCTCGTCGGAAACCTCTTCATCCTGCTCACGGCGGGCGCCGCGCTCGAGGATCGTCTGGGCGAGCGGACGTTCTTCGTGGTCTACTTCGCGGCGGGCTTCGCGGCCGCGCTCGGCCACCTCGGCATGGCCGAGATCCTCCCGCGGATCGTTTCGCCGTTCTCGCTTGCGGTCGGCGCCTCGGGCGCGATCTTCGGCGTGCTCACGACGTACGCCGTCCTCTTCCCGAGGAAGAACCTCCCGATCCTTCTCGGGATCATGGTGTTCTGGTTCCCGAGCTTCGGGGTGCTCCTCATCTATCTCGGCTTCAACGTCGCCTACATGTTCGCCCAGACCGGCATCGCGTGGTGGGGCCACTTCTCGGGCTTCCTCGTGGGGCTCGCGGCCGCCTTCGCTTTCCAGAACCGGCTCCGGGCGCCGACGACGCCGCTTGCCACCGACGCCGCGCTTGCCGCGCTTGCGACCACGCCCGAGACGAAGGAGATCCTCGCAAAGATCGAGACGTTCACGGGCACGGCCGCGGACGACGCCACGTTCAGGGACGCGTGGGTCGAGAAGCTCGTCCGCAAGGCCCGATGCCCTTCAGGCCACGCGCTCGCGCGCGAAAAGTCCACCGTGCGGTGCGCGGGGGGCGAGTTCGAGCTGGACCTCGCGAAAGGCTAGCGCCTCTCGAGGCGGTCCGCGACCCGAGTTGCGAGCCCGCGCGCCCCGCGCACGGCCTTGATGTCGAAGAGCACCTCGCGCTCCTTGAGCCCGCGGCCCACGACGTAGCCGAGGAAATCCATGCGGTGGACGTGCGCCCAGTGCGCGAGGGCCTGCGCCGCGAGCTCCCCGCCCGTTTCGGCCTCGACGACGAGCGCCGCCGCGAGCTTGCCCTCGAGACGGTGCGCCTTCGCGGCCTCCCACGTCTCGTCGAGGAGCGCCTTGAGAGCGGCGCTCGGCGCGCCGAAGTGGCTCGGGGTCGCAATGAGGACCGCGTCGGCGGCCTCGAACCGGCGCGCGAGATCCGCGAGCGCGGCCTTCGGCGGCTGCTCGCCGTTCGCCGCGTCCGCGAGCGCGACGAGGTCCGTCTCCGCGCGGCCCGCGACGGCCTTGAGGGCCTCCTCGAGGAGGATGGTCGTGTTCCCGCCCTTCCGGAGCGTGCCGCTCACGCCGAGGATCCGCGTCATCGTGTTCCCTCCGCCGCCGCGCCCTCGCGGGGCTGTCTCCAGTCGAGGCCCGGGGTCCGGAAGCTCAGCTTCGGCACGACGAGGCTCGATCGCTTGTGCTCGGAATCGCGCATCCTCCGAACGACGCGCTCGACGAGGGCTGGCGATAGGCGCGCGACGCGCGCGATCGTCGCGGCGTCGTGGCCCGCCTCGAGGCCGACGAGGACGCGGTCGAGGTCCGCGTACGCGATGCCGAGGTCGCTCTCGTCCGTCTGCCCCGGCGCGAGGCCCGCGCTCGGGGGCTTCGCGACGACGGGTTCCGGGACGCCGAGAAGGCGCGCGAGCGCGAACACCTCCGTCTTGAGGAGGTCGCCGAGCGGGTAGAGGTCCGCCGCGCCGTCGCCGTATTTCGTGAAGTAGCCGGTCAGGAGCTCGCTCTTGTTGCCCGTGCCGAGCACGAGACGGTTCGTCGCGTTCGCGTGCGCGTAGAGCAGGATCATGCGCGCGCGGGACTTCGCGTTTCCGCGCGAGCGCGCATCGAAGGGCGTGTCGGGGAGCGCGGCCTCCACCGCGTCGGTGATGGGCGTCACCTCCGCGCGCGCGAGGCCGACCCCGAAGCGCTCCGCGACGAGCCGCGCGTGCGCCTCGTCCGTCGGGTCCGAGGTCGCGTGCGGCATCGCGAAGGCCGCGACGCGCGCGCAGCCGAGGGCCTCGACCGCAAGCCCGAGGACGACGGCCGAATCGACGCCGCCCGAGACCCCGAGCACGACGCCCTCCGCGCGGGCCCGCTCGACGGCGTCGCCAAGGAAGCGGACGAGGATGCGGCGCGCGGCCGGGATGTCCGCGTTCGGGGCGAGGTCCACGCGGCAGGAACGCCCCCTCCGCATAAAAAGGTTCAATGGGGGGGCCGCGCGATGCCCCCGCATGCGCGTCGCGCTCGTCGCCCACCGACCCGTGCTCGGCAGCGTCAAGGACAATCTCGCCCACGTCCTCGACGTCGTGCGGCGCGAGGACGCGGACCTCGTCGCCTTTCCCGAGATGTACCTCTCGGGCTACGGCCTGCGCGACGGCATCCCGCTCGCCGCGGCCGAGACGGCCGAGGCCGTCCGCGCGATCCGCGACGCCGCGCGCGCGAAGGACATGACCGTCGTCGTGGGAGGGCCTCGGGAAGGCCGCGCGCGGGGCGTCGTGCACAACGCGGCCTACATCATCGGTCCCGGGCTCGAGGGCGCCTACGACAAGGTGTACCTCCCCACGTTCAGCGTGTTCGAGGAGGGGCATTGGTTCCGCGAAGGCTCGACGCTTCCCGTCTTCGAAACCCCGCACGGCCGCGTCGGCCTCGCGATCTGCTACGACCTCTTCTTCCCGGAGGTGACGAAGACGCTCGCGATGTCGGGCGCCGACATCATCGTCTGCATCAGCGCGTCCCCCGTCACGTCGAAGCGCTACTTCGAGGCCGTGATGCCCGCCCGGGCGATTGAAACGACCGCCTTCCTCCTCTACACGAACATCGCGGGCTTCCAGGACACCATCCCGTTCTGGGGCGGCGCCCAGGCGTGGGGTCCGAAAGGCGACCTCAAGGCGAGGCTTCCCGACGACGAGCCCGGTATCCTGCGCCTCGAGATCGACCTCGCCGAGGTCCGCGAGGCGCGCGCGAAGCGTCCGGCGCTGCGCGACACCCGGCCCGAGATCCTCCGCGCGCTGCTCGAGGCGGGCCGATAGTGCGCGTCGCCGCGCTGTTCTCGGGCGGCAAGGACTCGACGCTCGCGGCATGGGTCGCGCGCTCGCAGGGCTGGGACGTCACCCACCTCGTCACGGTCGTTCCCGCCCGCGACGACTCGTGGATGTTCCACGTCCCGAACCTCCACGTCGCGCCCGTCCTCGCCGAGGCGATCGGCCTCCCGCTCGTGACGATCGAGAGCGGTGGCGAAGCCGAGCGCGAGGTGGACGACCTCGCGCGCGGCCTCGAAGGCCTCGACGTGGACGGCCTCGTCGCGGGCGCCGTCGCGAGCGAATACCAGCGCGTCCGGGTCGAGCGCGTCGGGGAGCGGCTCGGCCTCAAGACCTTCACGCCGCTCTGGCACAAGCCGCCGCTCGAGATCCTCGACACGCTCATCGCGGGGGCCTTCGACGTGAGGTTCGTCGCGGCCAGCGCCGACGGCCTCGGCCCCGAGTGGCTCGGACGCCGTCTCACGAAGGAGTCGCGCGACGCGCTCGAGGCGCTCGCGCGGTCGAAGGGCATCAACCCAGCCGGGGAAGGCGGCGAATACGAGACCATCGTCCTCGACGGACCGCTCTTCCGTTCCCGCGTCGAGGTCACGCGCGCGACGCCCGAATGGCGGCGCGACCGCGGCGTCTGGCGCATCGAGGAGACGCGCCTCGTCGAGAAGGTCACGGCCGCGTGACGCGCTCGGCCTCCGACCGCGCCTCGCGCACGACCCGCGGCACGTCGAGCGTCGCGAACCGACCGTCCTCGTAGAGCACGCGGCCGCCCGCGACGACGAGGCGCGCGTCGTCGCCGCGCCCGGCGTAGACGAGCGCGCTCACGGGATCGTGGATCGGCGCCATCCGCGGCGCGTCCGTCGACCAGAGGACGAGGTCCGCGCGCTTGCCGGGCTCGATCGAGCCCGTCACGTCCCCGAAGCCGAGCGCCCGCGCGCCGTCGCGGGTCGCGAGGTCGAGCGCGCGCTCAGCCGGCACGACGGTCGGGTCCCACCGGTGGTTCTTCTGCGCGAGCGCCGCGAACTTCGCGCTCTCGAGGACGTCGAGCGTGTTGTTCGAGGCCGCGCCGTCCGTCCCGAGGCCGACCGCGACGCCCGCGGCGTCGAGCTCCGGAAGCGGCATGACGCCGCCCGTCGCGAGCTTCATGTTCGAGACGGGGCAGTGGGCGACGGACGCGCCGGCGGCCCCGATGCGGCGCGCCTCCTCCTTCGTCACCCAGCCGCAGTGGGCGAGGACGACGCCGTCGCGCAAGAGGCCCGCCCTCTCGAAGACCCCGACGGGACGTCGCCCGTTCCTCGCCTCGACGTCGAGCACTTCGCGCCTCGTCTCCGCGCAGTGCGTGAGGACGCGCAGGGGTCGCGCGCCGCCCAGCTCGTCCGCGAGCCCGGAGACCTTCGCAAGCGTCGCCTCCGAGCAGGCGTAGGTCGAGTGCGGCCCGAGCGCGGGCGTCACGAGAGCATCGTCCGCGAAGCGCTTCACGAACGCGCGGGCCTTCGACTCCATCTCCTCCACCTTGGCGTCGGGCGTGGGGAAGTCGAGGAACGTGTGCGCCTCGACCGCGTAAAGGCCCGCGCGACGCGTCTCCTCCGCGAGGGCCTCGGGGAAGAAGTACATGTCCGCGAAGAGCGTGGTGCCCGTGCGGATCATCTCGGCGAGGCCGAGCCGCATTCCCGCGCGCACCGCGCGCTCGTCGAGCCTGCGCTCGGCCGGCCAGATGCGGTCCTCGAGCCACCGCTCGAGCACGAGGTCGTCGCCGAGCCCTCGGAAGAGGGTCATCGGGACGTGCGTGTGCGCATTCACGAGGCCGGGCGTGACGAGGCCGCCCGCGGCGTCCACGACGCGGTCGGGGCGGGTCGCGCGGACCTCGCCGACGGCGGCGATGACGCCGTCCTCGACGAGGACGTCCCCGCGCACGACGCGGCGCGCGGCATCCTGGGTGAGGATCACGGCGTTCCGGACGAGAAGGGAACCCACGGGGCCGCAAGGCCCCGCGGGGGAGAAAAAACGATCGGGCCTATCGGACCGGGACCGCGGCGCGGCGCTCCTCGGTCGCGACGCGCTCGATCGACCGGGCCTCGATGAAGGGGTGGGCGCCGTCGCCCTTCACGCGGCCCGTCACGCGGACGGTCGCGCCCTGGAAGCCGGCAGCGCCCGCGTCCTTCGTGACCACGCTCACGGAACGACCTTCGCGGTCGGTGACCTTGAGCATCTTGCGGGACTGGTAGTCGACGAGGTCGCCCGCGGTGCCCGTGATCTCGACCATGCGGCCCGCGAACTCCCCGGCCTCCGCGACCGTGACGCGTTCGAAGTAGGGCTCGGCGGATTCCCAGAGGCGCTGGAATTCGGCCTTGAGGCGCGCGACGGCGGCTTCGTCGAGCGTGGAGGCGGCCCAGGTCTTCGGGCGGAGCGCCCCCGAGACGACGAGCACGCGGTCGTCGCCGATGACGACGTTCGTGTGCACTTCCGCGTGCGTGCGGACCTCGGCGCGCGCGAGCACGTCGGGAGGCACCGTGGCAAGCGAGGTCTTCGGGACGAGGATGCGCGCGCCGTCCGGGATGGCGACGCCCTCGCCGATGTACTCGGTCATGATGCGCGGGGGCGCGGCGCCCGGCGAGCGGACGTCGTCGACGCCCCAGAGGGGCGATACGCGCAGGGGCGCGCTCCTCACCTTGCGGACTCCGAGATTCAGGGCGATCGCGGTGGCGATCCCGCCCGCGGCCGCGCCGACGCCGATGCTGATCAAGTCGAGAGGCATCCCGATACCCGTGCTCGACTGCGCGTGAGCCTATCTAACCGTTGCGAATCGCTCCGCGGCTCACCCGTCGTGGCCCTCGCGGTGGCGGAGGCGGTGGTGGAACGGGTCGGCGTCGCCCGCGCGCTTGAGGACCATGTTCGTGCTCGTCGCCTTCGCGACGATCTTCCCCTCCTTGTTCTCGATCTCCGCCTCCGCGAACGCGAGCGTCCGGCCGCGGTTCACGACGCGCGCGAGGCATCTCAGCTTCCCGGAGAAGACCGGGCGGATGAAGTCGACCTTCATCTCCACGGTCGTGAACGTCTCGTCCTTGGCGAGGGTGCTGATGACCGCGAAGCCCATCGCGGCGTCCGCGAGGTCCGCGAGGATCCCTCCGTGGACCGAACCCATCGGGTTGTGGTGGCGCTCGTCCGCGACGAGCGTGAAGGTCGCGATGCCGGCCCCGACGCTCGCGAGGTCCATCCCGAGGAGCTTCGCGACGGGCGGGAGTTCGGCGGGGACCCTGAGCGTCTTGCGGACCTGCTCGTCGACGGGCACGGCTCCGCGACGGGCGGGCGAGGGCTAAGCCCTTGCGGCGCCCTCGGCCGCAAGCCGCGCGGCGAACGCTTCCCCCTCGAGGGCCGCGACGAGCGCGAGGAGGCCCTCCCGGCGGGCGCGCGCGCCGGGAAGGGTGGTGATCACGTGGCCGTCGACGACGACCGGGCCCGGCTCCACGGTCGCCCCGGAGGCGCGAAGGACCTCGCCCGGGGGGCCCGCGCCCGCGACGCGCCGGTCGCGGACGTGTCCCGCGCGCGCGACGAGCTGCGCTCCGTTCCCGAGCGCGCAGACCCGGCGACGTCCCGTGTCGAAGCGGGCGAGGGCGCGCAGGAGGGTCGCGTCCTCGAGCGTCGCGGGAAGGCGCGCGGGGTCGACGGCCGGGATAACGATGGCCTCGCTTCGCGCGAGGTCCCACCCGAGGCGGGAAGGAAGGACGCGCAGCCCGTGCGCGCCGAGCACCACGGGGTCGGCGGCGAGCAGCTCCGTCTCGAAGGAGGCGCCAAGGGCCCGCGCCGCGCGCAGGGTGTGGAACGCGAGGGCGGCGTCGGCCTCGTCGAAGCCCTCGGGAAGGAGAATGGAGAGAAGGCGCACGCGCCGCGAAGGTCCGCGGCGCGCCTAAAATCTTGGCTCAGGCCGAGCGCCGGTCGGGGCGCGCGAAGAGGCGCGCGAGGAATCCGCCGCGCGCGACGCGCTCCTCGAGGTCCGCGAGCCGGAAGACGGTGCCGCACGCGAGGCAGGAGAGGCGGTCCTTGATCGGCATCCGCGCGGTCTCCGGAGCGGGCTGCAGGATGTCCTGGGCGCAGTGGGGGCAGCGGCTGCCGATGAACGAGCGAAGGTCCGACATGGTGCTGTCGTCTCTCCTCCACCCTCTTGAACGCATCGCGCGTTCCCCTGTGGCGGACCGCCCCTGTGGACCGGTCGGGTCCTCACGTGCGGAGGACGATCTCGATGTTGACCGAGTCCGGGACCTGGATGCGCATGAGCTGGCGGAGGGCGCGCTCGTCGGCGTCGATGTCGATGAGGCGCTTGTGGACGCGCAGCTGCCAGTGGTCGTACGTCTCCGAGCCCTCGCCGTCGGGCGACTTGCGGGCGGGGACGACGAGGCGCTTCGTCGGGAGCGGGACGGGGCCGGACATGCGGACGCCCGTGCGCTCGGCGATGGTCTTGATCTGGATGCAGACGCTGTCGACCTTCTTGGGGTCGGTGCCGGCAAGGGAGATGCGGGCCGTGTGAGCCATGGTTTCGACCTCGAGGGGTTGCTGAAGGCCCCGAATTCCTTCCGGATCCCGGCTCTTCGGGCCCGGAACAACCTCGGGAGCAACCGCTGGAATCCGTGGTCCGTCTTATACCTTTGCTTCACAGGCGCAGGCGCTCGGCGCGCCCGCCTTCCCCCGGCATGAGGACCTCCACCGGCCACACGCGGACGACGTCGGCCTCGACGACCGGCGTCCTTCCCGGCGCGACGTGCGCCGTGCGCAAGGTCAGCGGGCACGTGACGAGGCTGTCCGCGCGCGGCCGGGGCGGAGCGCGCTCGTCCCCCGGGGCGAGGACCATGCGGAACGGGCCCTCGACCGTCGCGGGGACGCCCTCGCGGGGCTCGTCGCCGGCATCCGCGATGACGAGGACCGTGAGCCCTCCCGCGAAGAGCGAGGCGACGACGCGGCGCCGCGGCTCGGCGCCGAGGTCGCTCCGCGTCCACGTCTCCCGGGCCGCGTAGAGCACGCGGCCCGTCGCGCGGATGCGGCCGTCCACGAGGTGGAGGCGGTCCGGGGTTCCCGCGGGCTCCGCGCGCAGGCCGCCGGGGCCGGGCTCCGCGAGGATCTCGCCGCCGAAAAGGGCGCCCGGCGCGAGGTCGAACCCCGCCGCCTCGAACGAGAACCGCATGCCGCGCCCACGCGCGGCCTCGATGATGAAGATTCGCCTCGATAGGAGCCCGCCCGGGCTCGCGCGGGAATCCGGTCAAGGATTGTTGTACAGCCCTTCTCCAAGGCGCCACGTTCTTGCTCGCCCGCCCGCCTGCGACGTCGGGTGAAAGGGACCTTGGGCACCTTGGGAGAAAAGTACCTGGACCGCGCCCGACGGACGGTCGCTGAGTCGCTCATCCTTTCAGAGGTCGCGGCGGCCCCGCGACGCCGGGAGGACCTCCTTGCGCGCCTTTCCGCGTTCGACCCCGCGCTCGACCGCGACGTCGCCGAGGACAGCCTCGACCGGCTCCTGCGGGACGCGCGCGCCATCGAAACGGCGCGCGGCTTCGAGGCCACGTCCGAGGGACGCGAGGAGTGGGACGCGGCGCGCGACCTCCTCGCGCGCCTTGCGGCCGGATTCGCGCCGACGCCGCTTGCGTGATCACGCGGCCGACCGCGGCGCGGGCGCGAGCGATTCGAGCGGGAGCGTCGGCAGCTCGAGCGCGCTTCGCGCGTGGTCGAGCGTCACGAGACCGGGTTCCGTCGCGCCGCCGGCCTGCGACCAGTCCGCGAGGTCCGCCGAGCGGACTTCGAGGACGAGCTTGTGGCCCGCGAGGACGACGTGGTCCGCGGGAAGGAGCGAAAGCGCGTACGCGACGGGGGCGTTCGGCGGCACCGGCTCGTACCGCTCGTGCCCGAAGCGATGGGCCGCGTTCAGCCACCCGAACGTGAGGAGCGTCGAGGTTCCGTCGGGCGCGACGTCGCGGAGGTACGCCGCGAAGTAGGAGTTGTCCGCGCCCGCGAGCTTCGCGTTGAAGCGGAACACGCCCTTGCCCGACACGTAGAGAGGCTCGGCGAGCGGCTCCGACGCGAAGCGGACCGCGGTCGGCGTCGGCGCCATCGGGAGGAGGTTCGCGAGGACCGTCTTCGCGGGGAAGGCGAGATACGTGGATTCGCCCGCCCCGGACGCGTCCTGGAGCTTCCCGGACGCGAGGTGGAACGCGCGCGGCGTCGCGTGGGCCGGCGGCCACGATTCGGCCTCGCGCGCGAGGCCCTGCGGCGTGCGGACCTCGACGAGGGGTCCGTCCATGACGCCCGTCTCGATGCCCTTGAGCCAGTGGTCGAACCAGGCGCGCAGCGTGAGCTCCATGTCCGCGCGCACCGCGTGCTGGTGGTGCCAGGGGCCGTAGAAGGCGCGCTTCGGGACGTCGAGCGCGTCGAAGAAGCCGACGATCATCTCGCCCTTCACGTTCTCGTCCCAGAAGCCCTGCGTGTAGAACACGGGGACGTTGATCTCCTTCGCGCGCGCCGTGAAGTTGCGCTCCTTGTAGAACGCGTCGTAAAGCGCGCGCGGGTCGTTCGCGCGCGCCGCGAGCGTGACGTCGCAGAAGCCGTTCGCCGTGTGCGCGACCGTCGCGAGCGGGTTCCCGTCCTCGGGCGTCGTCTCCGTGCCGCCCTGCTGGTAGCTGCGCGGAGACCCGACGTTTTCGCCGTTCGGGACGCCGCCGAAGTGCCAGTCGGCCCACGTGTTCATGACGGGCGCGACGATCGCGATCGTCGTGAGGTGGGGCGGGCGCTGGACGGCCGCCTCGACGGGGGTCGTCGCCACGTAGCTCTGCCCGTAGAACGCGACCTTGCCGTCGCTCCACGGCTGCGCGGCGACCCACTCCACGAGGTCGTACTGGTCCTTCTGCTCCTTCGGACCCCATACCTCGACGCACCCTTCCGAGTTGCCGAAGCCGCGCACGTCCGCGACGACGACGGCATACCCGCGCGGCACCATCGCGAGGATGAGCGAATCCGACGGGCGGTTGCCCGCCGCGCGCGCATTGTAGTTGTACGGGCTCGACACGAGGATGGTCGGAACCTTCTCCTCGATAGCGGGGCGCGTGACCTCGACGTGGAGCTTCGCCCCGTCGACGCTTGCGGGCACCTTCACCGTCTCCGTCTCGAGCGCCTTGTGGATCGGGCGCGAGAGCCGGTCCCAGCGGATGAGCGCGGCGGACCCGTCGAGGGGCGCGGTGCTGAGGTTCACCGAGAGCACGAACGGTGCGGGCGCCGAGAGCGAATTCGACGCGCCGAGCATCGCCTTCCAGTCCTCGCCCGGCGACGCGACGCCGAGGCCCGAGCACGAGACGCGGCCCTTCGCGTCGACGAGGAAGCTCGCCGTCTTGTGGGTGTTGCAAAGGAGCCGCCCCGTCGAGTTGCCGACGACGCGCAGGTCGAGCGAGCGTCCGGCAGGAACCGTCGCGGTCGCCTCGACGTACGTGACGCCCTCCGGGACCGGGAACACGACGGGGACGCTCTTGCCCTCGATCACGCCCTCCCACACGAGGTTCAGGTCGCCGTTTTCGAGACGTGTCGCCTTCGCGCCCTCGACGACGAGTCCCTCGAGCAGGTCGACGCTTCCGGGGCGCAGGTCCTCATCGGCGGGCGCGAAGCACCCGGCGAGGGCGGCGGGAAGCGCGAGGAGAAGGGCGAGGACGATGGCGCGGGTCATCCCGCGCCGATCCCGCTCGGGCGTAGAAGTAGATTGTGGGCGACCTCGCCCCGACGTGGGGCCGGTATCTATATCTCCCGTTGGCCGACCTCGGGACCGAGGCCTGCCTGTGCGTATCGCATCGATGGCGCTGCTTCTCGTCCTGTCCCTGGTCGTCCCGTCGGTCCTCGCGCAGGACCCCTACCGCCTCGAAGCTGCGACGGACGTGTCCGTCGAGCTCGCCGAGCCTCCATCGTTCGAAGCCGACCTCGGACAGTCGAACTGCGTGAAGGCGGTGCATACGAGTGGCAGCGAGAGCTGCCCTCTGACCCCGACCCAGCTTTCGCACCCGCCGGTCGGCGTGCGCATCCTGGACAGCTACCATGCGAGCTTCGGCTACTTCGAGGCGCTGCGCTACGCGGATCCCGCGCTCGTCGGGCCCCCGAATACGGCGACGTCGGTGGACGGGGCGTACAAGGACGCGCACCGCGGCGACAGCCTCACGCGCCGCCTGGGCCTTCCCCCCACGATTCTGCCGGGCGCGGCGAAGTTCCACGCCTGGTTCGGCTTGTGGAACGACGCGAACGAGGACAACGTCATTCGATCCTCGCAGACGTCGTCCCGCTCCGTGGGGGCCCCCTGGTCCGGCGGGGACGGCAACGAATGGGTCATCATCAAGAGCGCGACCGCGAGCGGCGTCGTGGGCGCCGCCCTCGCGAGCTTCGTGGAACCCGGCAGCCACCCCAACCTGGCGTCCTACTCGCGTCCGCGCGAGACCCAGCCGGACTTCACCTACAAGCTCATCGGACAGAACGCTTTCTGGGACACCGGCTCGAACCAGGACGTGATGGTCTTCACGGAGGGGTCGCTCCTCCAGCGGATCACGGTCGTCACCGCGAACGACATCATTCTCCTCCCCGGCGAGGATCCCCGCTTCCCCTTCATCCCGCGCGACACCACGCTCGTCGACGTGGACCTGTACTCGGCGGTGGCCCCCGGCCCCGTCGCGGCCCTGTACGGGGCCGTCGCGGCGCCGTTCACGAACGCCGTGAGCAGCCCGAGCCTCGGGCTTTGCCCCAATCGGTGCCGGCCCGGACCCGTCCCGCTCGGCGACACGCCCCTCGGCGCGACCCTCGGGCCCGCCATGGGAGCCCTCTTCCCCCGCTACGAGCGCGAAACGGACCTCGGGAGCGGCAACAGCGCCGCCGGCCGCCACGCCGAGTTCGCGGCCGAAGCCCGCGGCTGGCTCGACCTCCTGCCCCGCACCGGCCTCGGCGCTTCGAGCATGGAGCGCGTCGGCACCCCCGACGGCGCGTCCGCGCCCGGCATCCTCGCGTTCGAGGTGCGCACGGGCATCTGGCGCGACTACAATGGCGACGGCTTCATCGGCATCGCGGCCGCCGACCCCTACGAGGGCGGGAGCCGACCGCTTCCCGATCAGTACGATGATTCCGCGGGCGAGTTCAACCCGATCGGCATCTCGACGCCCCAAGGGGGCCACAACTCGAACCTCACCCTCACGATCACGCCGCTCACCGTCTGGCCCACGCCCGGCGTCCTCCTCGTGGATCCGCCGGCGGTTCTCGGCGCGGCGTGCAAGGCGAACCCCACCCTGGACAACTGCGTCGGCGAGCCCCGTCGCATCCTCTATTCGGGGACGGATCCCATCACGATCCACCTCGCGAGCACGGCGAGCCCGTCGCAGGGCACCGTGGGGGTCTACACGTCGGCCCGCCACCTCGTGTTCCCGACCGGAACCCTCGAATCCGGCGTCCGCGCGTGCACCGAGATCGTGGGCGTGAAATACAACAGTCCGGACGGAATCGTGGTCGACACGGTGTTCGACTGCGACGTGATCCGGAGCCTCTGAAGGCCGGCCACGACCCTCATCCTCGCCGCCCGCGCGAGGCGCGTGCGGGGAAGGCGAGAACGTGCGGTGGGCCGAGGAGCGCGTCGTCGGCTCCCGAGGCCACCCCCTGTGCTCTTCCGTTTCAAGGGCCGGCCCACGGGCCCCATCGAGACCGAGGCGGGCCGTATCGAGGCGACGGGGAGGACGTCGACGAGCGCGTCGCGGACGTCCTCACGACGAACGAGGCCGGGAAGATCGCGCGCGACACGGTCGTGTTCGTGGTCCCCACGCTCCTCGAACAGGTGTGGCCGCGCCCGCGAAGGGCGCGCGGCCGCAGGGCGGGCGCGACGGCTGTCACGCGCGCGAGGACACGACAAAGTTCATGTCGACGGCCCCGGGCTGAGGTCCCGTGACGGCCGTCTTCCGAAGCCTCGCCTTCCTGGTCTCCGTCGCGTTCCTTTTTGCGGCCCCCGCGGGAACCGCCGGTCCCGTCGCGGCCTCGCCCTGGTGCGCGCCGTTCGAGAGCGCCTCCGACGACGCCGGGAGCGGTCGCGACGCGACCGAGTCGAGCCCTGTGGCCATCGCGGAAGGCACCTACGAGGGCTGCATCGGCAACGAGGAATCACCACCGTTCGCGGGATCTGCGTCCGATTTCTACACGTTCGGGGCGGTGGCGGGCCACCGCTACGACCTCACCGTCGACCGGACCGGGTGCGGCCGATTCCTCGTGTGGATATCGAACGCATATGCGGCCGAAGACCAGAATGGCGGCGACGGATGCGGGGCCCTGCGGGTGGCCTACGTCGCGAAGGGCACCGGCACGCACACGGTCCACCTGTGGCGCATCGAAGGGAACGGCGCCTACCGGTTGACCCTTGCCAAGGACTCGCCGGAGCCCCGATTCTGCCCGACCCCCCAGGACGACGGGGGTACGGGTCAGGACGCGGCCTCCTATACCGGTCCGTGGCTCGCGGCCGGTGCGTTCACGGGTTGCCTCGACCGCTACGACGACGAGGACGATTACCGGATCGATGTTCCCAAGGATCACCGCCTCGTCGTGCGGTTCGAGAGCGACGATTGCCGCGTGCGCTTCCACGCCGGCCTCGAGACCTACACGGGAATCTTCGTCTACGGTTGCGGCCCGCACGAGATCGACCTCGGCCGGGTCCATGGCACATACCATGTTACGGCGCGGACCACCGACGAGATCGGCACGGCGTATCGCTTCGCGATCGCGCTCCATCCCCTCGCGCCCCGGGCCTGCCTCGGGATCGGCGATGGCGGCACGTCATGGGACACGTCCCGCTACGGCCGCGTCCACCCCCTCGGCTTCGGCGGGACGACGGGATGCATCGACGACGTCGACCACGAGGACGCCTACGTGGCGACGCTGGACGCGGGCGAGCACGCGATCCTCACGATCCGGACGCGGGATTGCCGACCGATCGCCGCGAACGTCGAATCCGAAGGCGCCCTCGTGGTCGGATACTCGAGCGACGATCCCTGCGCCGTCCGCTGGCGCCTCCTCGGGGAAGCGGGTGCGAACTTCATGATCACGCTCTGGCGCGGGGAGACCGAAGGCGTGTACGATGTGACGCTCGAGCGCGAGGCGACGGGGTGCCCGTCGCTGCTTCTTGCGCCACCCATTGCCCGGGGCGTGCCGGAGCCCGCGTGTTTCGCCTGGCTCGCGGACACCCTGTAGGCTCCGCTGACGCGACGCGGCCGCGGCTCGTCCATCGAGGGTGAAAAGAAAGGACTGCCGCAGATCCCCTGCGGCGCGGGTCCCGGCCGAGGCCGGCGAATCGAGCGTTCAGCGCTCTTCGAGGTCGAGGCACCGCACGAACCTGCGGGTTCGTGCTCGCCTGGACCTCGCTTCGCGCTTCGCTGCGCTCAGCGCTCTTCGAGGTCCAGGCACAGGCCGGCGGCGACCGTCGTGCCCATGTCGCGGACCGCGAAGCGGGACATGTGGGGGATGTCCTTGGAGCGCTCGATCGCGAGGGGGCGCGAGGGCCGGATCTTCACGATCGCGATGTCGCCGGTCTTGAGGAACTGGGGGTTCTCCTCCTTGACCTGGCCCGTCTTCGGGTCCATCTTCTTCTGGAGCTCCTCGAACGTGCACGCGAGCTGGGCCGTGTGGATGTGGAACACGGGCGTGTAGCCGGCGGCGATGACCGAGGGGTGCTGCAGGACGGCGATCTGGGCGACGAAGGCCTTCGCGACCTTCGGGGGGTTGTCCGCCTTGCCGGCGACGTCGCCGCGGCGGATCGACTTCTTGTCGATGCCGCGGACGTTGAAGCCGACGTTGTCGCCGGGGACGGCCTGCTGGTGCTGCTCGTGGTGCATCTCGATCGACTTGACCTCACCCGTCGCGCCCGAGGGGTTGAAGATGATGGTGTCGCCGATCTTGAGGATGCCCGTCTCGACGCGGCCGACCGGCACCGTGCCGATACCCGTGATCGAGTAGACGTCCTGCACCGGGAGGCGGAGCGGGAGGTTCGTGGGCTTCGAGGGCTCCTTGAGGCCGTTCATGGCGTCGAGGAGCGTCGGGCCCTTGAACCAGCCCATCTCGGCCGGGGCCTTCGTGATGTTGATGCCCTTGTACGAGGAGCCGGGGATGATCGGAACGTTCTCCTTCTTGTAGCCGACCGTCCGGATGAGCGTCTCGATCTGCTCCTTGAGCGCGTCGAACTTCTTCTGGTCGAAGGCGGGCTGCAGCGCGTCCATCTTGTTGACGTACACGATGAGCTGCTCGACGCCGAGGGTCCTCGCGAGGAAGATGTGCTCCTTCGTCTGGGCCTCGATGCCCGAGACTGCGGAGATGACGAGCACGGCCGCGTCAGCCTGCGACGCGCCCGTGATCATGTTCTTGACGAAGTCGCGGTGGCCGGGGGCGTCGATGATCGTGAAGTAGTACTTGTTCGTCACGAACTTCTTGTGCGCGATGTCGATGGTGACGCCGCGCTCGCGCTCCTCCTTGAGGTTGTCCATGACGTAGGCGAATTCGAACCCGCCCTTGCCCTTCTCCTCCGCTTCCTTGCGGAGCTTCTCGATGATGTGCGCTTCGATGGTGCCCGTGTCGAGCAGGACGCGGCCGACAGTCGTGGACTTGCCGGCGTCGACGTGCCCGATGAACACGATGTTCATGTGCGGCTTCTCGGCCATGGTGGATTCCTCCTATCTCGACGTGATTCCCGACTTCAGGCGCCACGCCGGCTGAAGCCGCGCGGGGTAGGCTCGGACACGCAGCGCCCGGGAGAATTCCCGGCCGCAGGCCCTCGCAGCCGCGCGGTATCGGCCGCTGGAACCCCCCGCCCGTATTTGAAGATTCCCATTGCAGGCCCGGGAAGCCTTAGGACCCTCCCGTCCCTCGTGAAGATGGGGGAGAGGACTTGGAAGCCTACGTGCTCGTCGACGCCTTGCCCGGCCAGGTGGACGCCGTGCTCGAACGGCTCGGTCGCGATCCGACCGTGCTCGAGCGGCATCACGTCCATTACGGCCATTTCGAGATCCTGGTCAAGATCCGCGCGCCGGACCACCGGGCCGTGCAGGCCTTCGTGCTCACGAGCCGGTTCGCGAAGGGTGTCGAGATGGTCCGCGAGGTCGCGCGCGAGGAGGTCTCCGCCATCCTCGCGAGCGAGGAATCCGGCCCCGTCGCCTGACAAGGGCCCCGGTCCATCGCGCGCCTGCGCTCCTTCCGGGTTCGCCCGGCTCCCGGCGTCGCTGGCCCTTGAGGGCCCTCGCGGGATCGTCGGATGGCGACGGGCGACGGCGCGCGTCACAGCGATTCTCGACATGGGCGAGGTCGAGCGCGGCTCCGTCTTCCGCGGCCCGCGCGGTTGAGCGAAGGCGCAATCAGCGGCGGCGCTTCGCGGCGGGCTTCTTGGCGCCGCGCTTCGGCGTCGCCTTCGCGCCGCGCTTCGCTCTCTTCGCGGCCGGGCGCGCCGCCGTCTTCTTCGCGGGCTTCTTCGGCTTCGCGCCGGAGCGCCCTTCGATGTTCGCGATGATGGCGGCCGCGAAGGCGCTCGCCTTCACGGGCTCGACGCCCATCTCGCGCGCGAGGTCGTACGTGACGGTCTTCTGCTTCACCGTCTTCTCGAAGTTCTGCCGGACGAGGGCCGCGGCCTCCTTCCACCCGAGGTACTCGAGCATCATGACGCCCGAGAGGATGACGGAGCCGGGGTTGACCTTGTCCTGACCCGCGTACTTGGGCGCGGTGCCGTGTGTCGCCTCGAAGACCGCGTACCCGTCGCCGATGTTCGCGCCGGGCGCGATGCCGAGGCCGCCGATCTGGCCCGCGGCCGCGTCCGAGAGATAGTCGCCGTTGAGGTTCGCGGTCGCGAGGACCGAGTACTGGTCCGTGCGCGTGAGGAGCTGCTGGAACATGTTGTCGGCGATGATGTCCTGGACGAGGATCTTGCCCGCCGGGACCTTGCCGCCGTGGTTCTTCTGCACTTCCTCCCACGTGACGCACTGGGCGCGGAACTCCGTCGTCGCGACCTCGTAGCCCCACGCGAGGAACGCGCCCTCGGTGAACTTCATGATGTTGCCCTTGTGCACGAGCGTGACGGAGGGCAGCCGGTTCTCGATCGCGTGTCGGATCGCCTTGCGCACGAGGCGCTTCGAGCCTTCCTCGCTCATCGGCTTCACGCCGAGGCCGACCTTGTCGCCGCGGAACTTGCCGGGCTTCACGCCGAGCTCCTTCACGAGGAACGAGCGGAGCTTCTCGGCTTCCGCGGACCCGGCCTGGAACTCGATGCCCGCGTAGACGTCCTCGGTGTTCTCGCGGAAGAGCACGATGTTCATCTTCGCGGGCTCGCGCACGGGCGCGGGCACGCCGGGCACGTAGTAGACGGGGCGCACGCACGCGTAGAGGTCGAGCTCCTGGCGCAGCGCGACGTTCAGGGACCGGATGCCCTTCCCGACGGGCGTCGTGAGCGGGCCCTTGATGCCGACGACGTATTCGCGGAAGGCCTCGAGCGTCTCCTTCGGGAGCCACTCGCCCGTCGCGTTGAACGCGGCTTCGCCGGCCCACACCTGCTTCCATTCGATCGCGCGTCGGCCGTCGTACGCCTTCGCGACCGCCGCGTCGAGGACGGGCCGGGCCGCGCGCCAGATGTCGGGGCCCGTGCCGTCGCCCTCGATGAACGGGATCACGGGGCGGTCGGGGACGTCGAGGGATCCGTCCGGGCGGATCGTGATGCGGGCGCCGGGCATGGGCGGCCGATCCCCCGTGGGGGTATTTCAACCTTGGCGCGGGCGGTCCCCGTCGTGACGGGCGGCGTGGACGAAGGCTCCGACGCCGAGGACCACGAGCAGGTAGCCGGCCGCGGTGGGCGCGGCCACCGTGAGGTCGTTCTCGGGAAGCGCGGTGAGCCAGCGCGTCGCATCCGCGATCGCGGAGACGGCGATGCCCGCCACGAGCAGGAAGGCGCCCATCTGGAACACGAGTCTTTTCCGGAGGAGGCGCTCGAGGGCGGCCTGCGTCCGCGCGGGCGTCGCAAAGCGCGCGGCGAAGAGGACGACGAGGCCGAGGAGCGCGGCCGCGATGAAGGCCTGCGCGAGGAGGGCGTCCTGGGCCGTCACGCGGGAGCCCCCCGGGCGTCGGCGAACGTCGCGCGGGCGAGGCAGAAGACGCCGTAGACGAAGAACGGATACGCCGCGAGCTTGAGCCACGACGCGGGATCGAGGCCCCCGAGGGCCGCGAGGAGATAGCTCGCGACGAGCGCCGCGAGGCCGGCCGCGGCCGCAAGCGCCGAGCGGCGGACCTCGCCGTGCCGCGAGACCATTCTGCGGAGCGAGTCCTCCGCGCGCGCCTTGGTGGCGAACGACGTGAACCAGGCCGCGTAGGCGCCGGCCAGGACGAGATCCATGACGGGAAAGAGCACGTCGGGAGCGGGCATCCTTGCAGGCGATTCTTCAAGGCCTGCTATAAGAACGCATGCGTCCCGGGTGGATTTCCCTTCATGAACCCGTCCCAGCGAACGTCATGGGCCCGGCAGGGTCCCGCGATAATACGGCCCGTGGGGGGGCGGCGAGGCCTCGAGCGCGACGAGGGCGTCGGGACCGTCCTCGCGCACCGCGTGGAGGCCGACCCCGGCGTCGGGGTTGACGACGTGCGCGCCCGTCTCGAGATCGAAGGTCCACGCGTGCCAGGGGCACGTGAGGAGGCGCCCCGCGAGCGTCCCTTCCGAAAGAGGGCCGCCCCGGTGGGGGCACCGCTCGTCGAAGGCGCGGAGCTTCCCGCCCGCCCGCGCGAGGGCGAGACGGCGTCCCGCGGCCTCGGCGACGAGGCGGTCGCCTTCCCCGAGCCGCGCGCCGTCCGGGATGCGCACCCAATCGGCCATGCGCGCCTCAGATCGTCGCGACGGTGGGGTCGACGTCGCGGGCCCAGGCGAGGATGCCGCCTTCGAGGTTCTTGACGTTGCGGAAGCCGAGGCCCCGCAGCGTCTCCGTCGCGCGGGCGCTGCGCGCGCCCGAGCGGCAGTAGACCACGACCTCGCCCGTCTGCGGGATCTCGGAAGCGCGGGCGACGACCTCGCCGAGCGGCACGTGCATCGCGCCCGCGATGCGCCCGATCTCCCATTCGTGCGGCTCGCGGACGTCCACGAGCGTGAGGTCGGCCTTCGCCTCGCGGCGCGCGTGGACGTCGCGCGGCGCGATCGCGGGCACGCCCGAGGGAATCGCGTCCTCGTGGGCGCGGACGCCGCAGAATTCCTCGTAGTCGATGAGGCCCGTGAGCGTGGGCTTCGCGCCGCACGCGGGGCAGTCGGGGTTCTTGCGCAGCGAGAGCGTCGTGAATTCCATCCCGAGCGCGTCGAAGAGCAGGAGGCGCCCCGCGAGCGACTCGCCGATGCCGAGGATCTGCTTCACGGTCTCGACGCCCTGGATCGTGCCCATGACGCCGGGGAGGAGACCGAGGACGCCGCCTTCGGCGCAGCTCGGCACGAGGCCGGGCGGCGGCGGCGCGGGGTAGAGGCACCGGTAGCAGGGTCCGTCTCGCGTCGCGAACACGGACGCCTGGCCTTCGAAGCGGAAGATGCTCGCGTAGACGTTCGGCTTGCCCGAGAGGACCGCGGCATCGTTCGCGAGGTAGCGCGTCGGGAAATTGTCCGTGCCGTCCACGAGGATGTCGTAGCCGGCGAGGAGGTCGAGCGCGTTCGCGCTCGTGAAGGTCGTGTCGTGGACGTCCACCTCGATGTGGGGGTTGAGCGAGCGCAGGCGCGCGGCCGCCGCCTCCGCCTTCGGTCGTCCGACGTCCGAGGCCGAGAAGAGCACCTGCCGGTGCAGGTTCGAGGCCTCGACGCGGTCGAAGTCGACGAGGCCGATGCGGCCCACGCCCGCGGCCGCGAGGTAGAGCGCGGCCGGCGCGCCGAGGCCGCCCGTGCCGACGAGGAGCACCTTCGCGCGCTTGAGCTTCTCCTGTCCCTTGAGGCCGACCTCGGGGAGGATGAGGTGACGCGCGTAGTAGGCCGTCTCGTCGCGGCCGAGGATCCCGACGCCGCCCGCGCCCTTCGCGGGGACTGCGCCGCCCGCGACCGCGGGCACGATCATGACGACGTCCCCGTCGGCGACGGGGGTCGCGTCGTTCTGGCGCGTGCGCACGTCCTCCTGGTTGACGTACACGTTCACGAACGGACGCAGCCGTCCACGCTCGTCGAAGAGGTGCCCGCGCAGGCCTTCGTGCTTCGCGACGAGGCGGCGGAGGACCTCGCCGACGTTCGCGCCTTCGACCTCGACGACGGCCTGGTGGCCGGCGTACGGGCGAAGGGGCGTGGGGAGTCGGACCTTGGGCATGATGACCGCTCCTCCTGAGCGCGCCGCCCCATAAAGGATTGACGGCCCCCGAACGGGGTTTCCGCGCTCACGCCTGAAGGATCTTCGGCAGGGCCTCGACGAAGGCGGAGTTCGTGTACGCTTCCGCGCCCGCAGCCTCGGCCGCGCGTCGCGTCGCGACGTCCACGTGGCTGTGGAAGCCGACGACGCGCACGCCGCGCGGCAGATGCGCGAGGGCGCCGGGCGCGTGGAGGTCCACGAGCGCGAGGTCGAAGCCGCCCGAGGCCGCCTTCGCGGCGAGGTCCGGCCCGTTCGACGCGAACACGACCTCGACGCCCGCGGCCGAGGCCGTGCCGCGCACGCGCGATCGGAAGAGCAGGTCGGGAACGTAGGCAAGGACGCGCTTCACGCAGGCGGGAAGGCGGACGGCCAGAAAAGCCCAGCGACGAGGCGGCCGCAACCCTCAACCCGCCGGGCGTGGACCGGGCCTATCATGCCGACCGTGGACAAGAGCATCGAGGTCGCGGCGCCCGTCGATCGCGTCTACAACCTCTGGACCGACTTCGAGCGCTTCCCGAGCTTCATGGAGAACGTCGAGGAGGTGCGCCGCACGGGACCCGATGCGACGCACTGGCGCGTCGAGGCGGCGGGCCAGACGGTCGAATGGGACGCGCGGACGACCGCGCTCGAGCCGAACCGACGCGTCGCATGGCAGGCCGTCGGCGGTTCCGGGCAGTCCGGCGAGGTCCGCTTCGAGCCCGTCGGCGCGGGGAAGACGCGCGTGAGCGTCAAGATCGACTGGGCGCTTCCCTCCGGCGTGAAGCAGGCCGTGGTCGACGCGCTCGGCGTCGACGAGCGTCTCGTCGAGCGCGACCTCGAAGCCTTCCGCCGCCTCGCGGAATCGCCGTCAGGCGTCCGCTGACGGCGGCGCGCCCGCGAGGATCGCGTCGCGCAGGGCCGCCGCCATGAAGGGCAGGTGGCGGCCCGAGCGTCGCGCGGGCAGGAGCACGCGCACGTCGCCCTTCGGGTGGTTGACGCCGAGAAGCCCGACGCCCGCCTGGTCGAAGACGGGGGCGTGCATGACGCCCGCCGCGACGAGCAGCGGAAGGGCGACGAAGGCCCGGTCGGCGCCCACCTGGTAGGCGGTCGCCTGCCGGAAGGCGCCGCGCCAGTCGTCGAGCTTGAGCTCGACCGCCACCACCTCGTCCGCGCGCGCCGCGACGACGTCCGCGAGCCGGCCGTTCACGGGCACCTCCGTCGCGAGCGTGTAGCCTTCGGCCGCGAAATGGGCGAGGACGGGCGCGAGGAGGCCCGACTCGAAGCGGGGGCGGAACGCGCTCACGCCCGGCGGACAGGCGAGGGGGCACATAAGGGGCGGGGCGAGCGCGGCGAAACGACCCGGCGCGGTCCGAAACCCTCATGGCGGGCGCGAGGATTGGCCGCGCGTGCTCACGGTCGTCCTCGCGGAGAGCGAACTCGAGCTCGTGCCCGAGCGGCTCAAGCACCACCCCGCGATGCAGAAGGCGGCGGGCCGGCGCGGCGAGCGCGCGGGCCGCACGATCCTGGACGCGTCCGTCCATCACGACGCGCTGCGCGGGTTCCCCGACGGGATGCGGCGCGGCCGGCCGGACATGGTCCACTTCTTCCTGCTCCTCGGCCTCGACTCGGTGCTCAACAAGGCCGGCGGCCTGCGACTGCTCGTGCACACGCGGAACGACGAGCTCATCCGCGTCTCGCCGGAAACGCGCATCATGCGCAACCAGCCGAGGTTCATCGGGCTCATGGAGCAGCTCTACCGCTTCGGCGTCGTCCCGCAGGACCCGCCGCTCTTCCGGCTTGAACGCGGGTGGACGCTCGAGCGCGTCATCCGCGAGGAGGCGAAGGGGCCCGTCGTCGCGCTCTCCGAGGAGGCGAGGCGCGTGAATCCGCACCGCTACTTCTCGGAGAAGGCGCGCGCGGGCGACCTCACGCTCGTGCTCGGCGGCTTCCCGAAGGGCGATTTCCGGACGGACGTGCGGAAGCTCGCGACGGAGACGGTGAGTCTCCACCCCGAGAGCCTGAGCATCTGGACCGTGATGACCGAGGTCCTCGCGGCGTGGGAGGACGGCTCGGGACTCTTTCCCGAGTGATCACTTCCCGGCGCCGAGTTCCTTCCAACCCTTCGCGAAGCGCTGGATCGCGGTGACGTTCCCCACGAGGGCGAACCAGGCGAGCAGGAGCGTCATCGGGCTCGCGTCCCACGGAAGGTGGATGTCGGACACGAACACGTACCACGCGACGAACGGCATCGCCATGAGGAGGACGAGCCGGTCGGCGCGGCCGAGGAGGCCGCCGTAGTCGCGGCCGAGGCCGAGCGCCTGCGCCTGCGTTCCCATGTAGCTCGTGAGGAGGACGCCGCTCACGGCGCCGAGGCCCCAGTACACGTTGCCCACGGGCGAAAGCGCGAGGCCGCCGAGGATGAAGACGTCCGCGTAGCGGTCGATGACGTGGTCGAGGTAGTCGCCGCGGCGCGTCTCCTGTTTCGTGAGGCGCGCGAGCTTCCCGTCGAGGGCGTCGAGGAGCGCGTTCGCCGCGACGAGCGCGCCAGCAACGAGCATGAGCTCGGGCCGTTCGCGCGTCGCGACGAAGAAGACGCCGCCCGCAAGCGCCGCGAAAACGAGCGAAACGACCGAAAGCGCGTTCGGGGTGATGCCGACGCGGTGGAATCCCATCGCGATCGGCGAGATGAACCAGTCCAGGTTCTTGCGGTACTGATCGAGGACCAGGGAAACTCTCTCCGGCGGACGGCGGCCCTCAAAGCCACGGAAGCGCGTCGAGGGGCCAGGCGACGGAACCCACCGCGCGCCATTTGAAGCCTTCGCCGCTTGCGCGCCCGCCCGCGTCCACGGCCTCCCACACGGCCGCCGCGACGGCCTCGGGCGGCATCGTCGTCGCGTCGAGCTCGAGCGCCCAGGGCTTCTCGTCCGGCGCAAGCGGGCCGTCGCACGCGTCGCCCCCGAAATGGTCGCGCACCTCGGCGGCAAGGACGTCGAGCGCCTCCGCCTCCACGTTCTCGCGCACCTTCGCCTCGCTCCAGCCGCGCGCCGAGAGGCGCCGGTGGAGCGTCGCGGGATCGACGCGCAGGAGGAGGCAAGCGTCGACGTCGAGGTGGTGCGCGAGGTGGCTTTCCACGAGGACCGTCGTTCCGGCCGGCACGTCCGCGTGCGCGAGGCGGAACGCGCGCCGCATGCGCCGCGTGTCCACCTCGAACGATCCGCGCGCGGGGTCGCGCTCCGCAAGAAGGCCCGCTTCGGCGAGCCAGTCGCCGAGGTGCACGACGCGCGCGCCCGGCCTCAGGCGGCCCGCGAGGTCCGAGACCGTGGTCTTGCCGACGCCGGGCGTTCCGGTAAGCGCGACGAGCATCGCGTCACGCGCCGTCGCGCCGCGCGAGCGCCGCGGCGACGAGGCCGCGGAAGACGGGCGCGGGGTGGCGGGGCCGGCTCTTGAACTCGGGGTGGAACTGCGTGCCCACGAAGTACGGGTGGCCGGGCAGCTCCGCGATCTCCATGAGGTCGCCCGTGGGGTCGCGGCCCGAGAAGCGGAGACCCGCGTGCTCGATCTTCGAGATGTAGCTCGGGTTCACCTCCCAGCGGTGGCGATGGCGCTCGTGGACGACGGGCGCGCCGTAGAGATCGCGCGCCTTCGTGCCGTCCGCGATGCGGACCTCGCTCGCCCCGAGCCGCATCGTCGCGCCCTTGGCCTCGTCCGCGGTGTGGCCGGGAAGGAGATCGATGACGGGCGCGGTGGTCTTCGGATTGAGCTCCGTCGAGTTCGCGTCCGCAAGACCGAGCACGTGACGCGCGTACTCGACGACCGCGAGCTGGAAGCCGAAGCAGATGCCGAGATACGGGACCTTGCGCTCGCGCGCGTGCCGCACGGCCCGGATCTTGCCTTCCGACCCGCGCGGGCCGAAGCCGCCGGGCACGAGGATGCCGTGCACGTCCGCGAACACCTCGTCCGTCGGGACGTCCCCCTCGAGCGCCTCGGAGTCGACCCACTTGACCTCGACCTTGCAGCTCGCCTCGGCGCCCGCGTGCACGAAGGCCTCGCGGATGCTCACGTACGAATCGTGGAGGTCCGTGTACTTGCCGACGACCGCGATGCGCACCACGCCGCGGTGGGGCTGCACGATGTTCTCGACGAACGCGCGCCACTCGCGCAGGTTCCGGCCGTGCGTGCGGAGGCCGAGGCGGTCGACGAGCCAGTCGGCGACGCCCTGCTCCTCGAGGAGGAGCGGAACCTCGTAGATGCTCCGCGCGTCGGGGGCGCTGATGACGGCCTCGACCGGCACGTTGCAGAAGAGCGCGAGCTTCTGCTTGGTCTTCGGCTCGAGAACTTCCGTCGAGCGGCAGACGAGCATGTCGGGGTCGATGCCGACGCGCCTGAGCTCCATGACGCTGTGCTGCGTGGGCTTCGTCTTCTGCTCGCCGACCGCGCCCATGATGGGGATGAGCGTCGTGTGGACGAACGCGACCGAGCGGCGGCCCTCGTCGAGCTGGAGCTGACGGAGCGCTTCGAGGAAGGGCGCGGATTCGATGTCGCCGACCGTGCCGCCGGCCTCGACGAGGCACACGTCCGCGCCGGAGGCGGAGGCGACGCGCTTCACGTGCTCCTTGATCTCGGTCGTGATGTGCGGGATGACCTGCACGGTCTTCCCGAGGTAGTCGCCGCGGCGCTCGCGGTCGATGACGGTCTTGAACACCTTGCCGGTGGTGAGATTGTTCTCGCGCGAGGTCGAGACGTTCAGGAAACGCTCGTAGTTTCCGAGGTCCTGGTCGACCTCGCCGCCGTCGTCCAGCACGAACACCTCGCCGTGCTCGAACGGGTTCATCGTCCCGGCGTCGACGTTGACGTAGGGATCGATCTTGACCGCGGTCACCTTGAGGCCACGGGCCTTGAGAAGACGTCCGATCGAGGAGGTGGTGATGCCTTTCCCGAGTCCGGACAGGACGCCGCCCGTGACGACCACGTACTTCATGGACTTCACGGGAACCGACGATCCGCGAACCCGCACTTAACTCCTTCCCCGGCTCACTCGTGCAGGTGGCGCAGGTCGACCGCCGCCTCGAAGGCGGCGACCTCCTCGGACAGGCGCGCGTCGTCCCAGCCGAGGACGGGGGCGATGAGCGCGGCGACGTCGGGCGCGACGTGGCGTCCTTCGCAGGGCGCGTGGCCGAGGAGCGTGCGGCGCAGGATCACGTCCGCAAGCGTATGGGCCGCCTCGTGGCGGGCCGCGAAGACGGCCTCCGCCTTGAGGGTCGGCGAATGCGCGCACACGGTCGACGAGAGCGTCGGGTCCTGGTCGGCGAGGGCGAGCACGGCGCCCGCGCGCCGCCCGTAGACCCTCGCGAGGTGCTCGAGGGAGGCGACCGGGAACCCGGGTCGCTTCGCCGCGGCCTCGGCGACCCACGCGGCCTGGCCGTCCGGGTCGAGCGCGCCGGGCAGGGGCGCTTTCCCGGTGTCGCACGCGGCGCGCACCTTGAGCGCCTTCGCGACCTTGTCGACGACCTCCTCGGCGACGCCGCGGTACGGCGTGATCTTGCCGCCGACGATCGAGAAGAGGCCGTGGACGCCCTCCTTCGCGTGGTCGATCACGAAATGCTTGCGCGTCACCGCGCCCTCCTTCACCCCTTCCACGTTGAGAAGGCTGCGGACGCCCGCCCACGTGAACTGGACGCCCGAGACGTCGGCGCCCGGAATGATGCGGCGCGCGCTTTCGACGAGGTAGTCGACCTCCTCGCGGGTCGCCGCGACCTTGTCGAGGTCGCCGGCGTAGTCCGTGTCGGTCGTGCCGACGAGCGTGCGCCCGAGCCAAGGGATGGCGAAGAAGAGGCGCCCGTCCTCGGCAAAGAGCACGACCGCGTGCCTCACGACGGGCGGCACGACGATGTGGATGCCCTTCGTCATGCGCAGGCGCTTGTCCTCCACGTGCACGTCGAGGACGTTCAGCCACGGCCCCGTCGCATTCACGACGGTCTTCGCGCGCACGACGTCCTCGCGGCCCGAGAGGCGGTCCTTCACGCGCACGCCCGCGATCGACGTGCCCTCGCGCACGAAGTCGAGCACAAGAAGGTGGTTCACGACGACCGCGCCGTGCGCGGCCGCGTCGAGAGCGTTCTCGAGGCACAGCCGCTCGACGAGCGGCACCTGCGCGTCGTAGTAGAGGAGCGCGCCGTCGAGCCCCTCGGGGTTGAGCGAAGGCTCTTCGGCGAGCGTCTCGTCCTTCGAGAGGAAACGGTGCGCGGGCATCCGCTTGTCGTAGGAGAGCGCGTCGTAGAGCGTGAGGCCCGCCTTGAGCTTCGTCTTGCCCGGCGAGATGCCCTTGTAGAGCGGAACGAGAAACGCGAGCGGCTCGACGAGGTGCGGCGCGTTCCTGAGGAGCATCTCGCGTTCGCGCAGCGACTCCCGCACGAGCCCGAAGTCGAGCATCGCGAGGTACCTGAGGCCGCCGTGGATGAGGCGCGTGGAGCGGCCGGTCGTTCCGTAGCCGAAGTCCTCCTTCTCGAGAAGCGCCACCTTGAGGCCGCGGCGGGCCGCGTCGCGCGCGACGCCCGTGCCGTTGATGCCGCCGCCGATGACGACGAGGTCGAACTCCCGTCCGGCGAGGTCCTGGGGCCGGCGGGCCAGGGAGACTTCGGGATCGTGGCTCGCGGTGGACGGCACAGCGCTACAGCGAGGAATCCGGGGTCGCGCTCTTAAGCGTGTCGCGTTCGACCGAAGCGAGGTCGAAGGCCGTCGCGCGGGGTTCCACCGAGGGCCCGGCCGTGTCGAGGATGCACCACGCCGCTTCCGCGACGCGTCGGCCCCGCGGATCGCGCGCCCGCCCGACGGACCCGCACCAGACGACGAGACGCTCGCCCACGCGGCGCGTCGCGACGCGCGGCGCGTGGCCGAGGACGAGCACGTCGGCGCGCGCCGCGTCGAGATGGCGGGCAAGGAGCGTGTCGTCCGAGTCGAGCGGGACGCGCTCGAACGGCGAGGCCGAGGAACCGTGCGCGAGGACGACGCGGCGGCCGTCCGCGACGAGACGGCGCGTGGGCGGCCGCGCCCCGAGTCGGCGCTGGTCCGCGGCGGGAAGCGTCGCGCGGAGGCGCTCGACGACGGCCTCGAACGCCGCGCGGTCGGCCGCGAGCGGGAAGGCGTCGCGCGGCACGCGGGCCTCGCCGAAGGCCGCGGCCTCGAAGGATCCGAGGAGCCCTTCGAGACGGCGTTTCCCGGAGAGTCCGGCGCATTCGGTGGGGTGCGGCCCGAACCCCACGAGGTTCCCGAGGTCGAAGGTCTCGTCCAGCGTCTCGCGCCGGAGGGCGGCGAGGACGGCCTCGAAGGCGGGCAGGTTCGCGTGGACGCCGGCGAGGAGCGCGAGGCGCACGCGGGCGGGGAGGCGTCGCGGCACGATGAGCTTTCGCCGCGGCGCGAAACGCTTTTGTCGCGCCGGCCCTTCATCGGGGCGTCATGACGGACACGACGGAAGCCGCGGGCGACCCCGCCGCCCCGGCCGCGGGCCCGGACGAGGCCCGCGCCCGCTTCGAAACGGACCTCGCGGCGGCGCGCGCCGAGGTCGAGAAGGCCCGCGCCGAGGCCGCCGAGCACCTGGACCGGCTGCGCCGCCTCCAGGCCGACTTCGACAACTTCCGCCGCCGCGCGCGGAAGGACGTCGACGAAGCGCGCGAGAAGGGCCGCGAGGCGATGCTCCTCCCGTTCCTCGCCATCCTCGACAACGTGGACCGGGCCCTCGAGCAGTCCGGGTCCGAGGAGGCGCTCTACGAGGGCGTGCGCCTCATCTTCCGCGACATGCGCGCGCTCCTCGAGAAGGAGGGCATCGAGCGCATCGACACCGAAGGGCATCCCTTCGACGCGAACGTGCACGAGGCCGTCATGCGCGAGGAGACGGACGCCTATGCCCCCGGCGTGGTCATCAAGGAGCTCGAGCGCGGATACCGCCTGCGCGGCCGCGTCCTGCGTCCCGCGAAGGTGAAGGTCGCCGCGGCGCGGCCCGCGCCCGACGAAACGGCCGACGAGCCCGCGGGCGAGCCGTGACGTTTATATTGAAGCTCCGACTTATGCGGCGACCGCCAGGAGGCCCTGAACCTTGAGCAAGGTCATCGGCATCGACCTCGGGACCACGTACTCGGCCGTCGCCGTCATCGAGGGCGGCCACGCGGAGATCATCCCCAACGCGGAAGGCGCCCGCACGACCCCGTCCGTCGTCGCGTTCACCAAGGAAGGCGAGCTCGTCGTCGGCGAGGTCGCGAAGCGCCAGGCGGTCGCGAACCCGGAGAACACGGTCGCGTCCGTCAAGCGCTTCATGGGCCGCACGTTCGACGAGACCCGCGACGAGGCCGCCCGCGTCTCCTACAAGGCGACGCGCGGCGACGCCGGCAAGGTCGCGATCCAGATCCCCGCGAAGGGCCGCGCGTTCAGCCCCGAGGAGATCAGCGCGTTCGTGCTCCAGAAGCTCAAGCGCGACGCCGAGGCGTACCTCGGCCAGACGGTCGAGAAGGCCGTCATCACGGTCCCCGCCTACTTCAACGACTCGCAGCGCCAGGCGACGAAGGACGCGGGCCGCATCGCGGGCCTCGAGGTCCTCCGCATCGTGAACGAGCCCACCGCGAGCGCGCTCGCCTACGGGCTCGACAAGAAGAAAGGCGAGACGGTGCTCGTCTTCGACCTCGGCGGCGGCACGTTCGACGTGTCGGTGCTCGAGTTCGGCGAAGGCGTCTTCGAGGTCAAGGCGACGGCGGGCGACAACCACCTCGGCGGCGACGACTTCGACGACCGCATCGTGCGCCACCTCGCCGCGGACTTTGAGGCGAAGAACGGCATCGACCTCCTCCAGGACCGCTCCGCCCGCGAGCGCCTGCGCGAAGCCGCCGAGAAGGCGAAGAAGGAGCTCTCGACGGTCCAGAAGACGAACATCAACCTTCCCTACATCGTGATCGGCAAGGACGGGCAGCCCCGCCACGTCGACGTCGATCTCACCCGCGCCAAGTTCGAGGACCTCGTCCGCGATCTCCTCGAGCGCTGCCGCGGACCCACCGAGCAGGCGCTGCGCGACGCGGGCCTCAAGGGCACGGACCTCAGCGAGGTCATCCTCGTCGGCGGATCCACCCGCATTCCCGCGGTCCAGGAGCTCGTGAAGCGCGTCACGGGCAAGGAGCCGAACAAGTCGGTGAACCCCGACGAGGCCGTCGCCCTCGGCGCCGCCATCCAGGCCGGGGTCCTCACGGGCGAGGTCATGGACCTCCTGCTCCTCGACGTCACGCCCCTGACCCTCGGGATCGAGACGCTCGGCGGGGTCACGACGGCGCTCATCGAGCGCAATACCACGATTCCCGCCAAGCGGAGCAAGGTCTTCTCGACCGCGGCCGACATGCAGACCACGGTCGAGATCCACGTCCTCCAGGGCGAGCGGCCGCTCGCGAAGGACAACAAGTCCCTCGGCCGCTTCCGGCTCGACGGCATCCCGCCCGCGCCGCGCGGCATCCCTCAGATCGAGGTCAGCTTCGACATCGACGCGAACGGCATCCTCAACGTGAGCGCGAAGGAGCTCGGCACGGGCAAGGCGCAGCAGATCACGATCACGGGCTCGACGCGCCTCGACGAGAAGGAAGTCGAGCGCATGCGCGCCGACGCCGAGCGCTTCGCGGCCGAGGACAAGGCGCGCGCCGAGGAGATCGAGGTCAGGAACGAAGCCGACTCGATGGCGTACCTCGCGGAGCGCACGCTCGCCGAGGCCGGCGACAAGGCCGACGCCGCCGCGAAGGGCAAGGTGCAGGGCGCGCTCGACGCGCTCAAGGCGGCCCTTGCGGGCGGGAACGTTTCGGAGATCCGCGACCGCTCCAAGGAGCTCGCCGAGGCGATCCAGGCGGTCGGCGCGGCGCTTTACCAGCAGGCCGCCGCGGCCGCGGCCGCCGCGAACGCGCCCCCGCCGGGCGCCGCGGGGCCCGACGCGCACGCCGAGACCACGACGCGCACCGCGAAGGGCGAGGGCCCCGACGCGATCGACGTCGACTACGACGTGGAGAAGAAGTAACGACGAGCGTTCTCCGATGGCGCGTCGAGCGGGGGGACGGCGCTCGCGGGTAAGCCGGTCTGCGCAATCAACCTTACATAGATGGCTCCCGTTGGATCCATCGGGAGGCTTCCATGAACGGAAAACCCATCTGGATCAGCTTGCTCGCAATCGCTTTCGTCGCGCCCGTCGCGGTCCCCGCCGCGGCGGAACACGGCCGGTGCAACGACATCAACGGGCCCATCCTCGGCCACGCGCACCTGTGCAGCGCCCCGCCCTGTGCCGAAGGCTTCGTCGGGCAACTCGGCCTGCTGCAGAGCGACACGTGCTGTCACGTCCGACCGAGCGAGGACGAAAAGGCACAGGGTTATCCCCTGTACAGGAATGTCGTCGATTGCTTCACCTACGCCCGGGGCTTCGAAGCCGCCGGCTTCGGCCTCGCCGTCGCAGCGCCCTGGTTGCCGCTCTCGACGATTTTCGCCCCCGCCCGCGCGCACGCGCCCGAAGGGCCCCAGATCGAGGACGAGACCGTCCTCGGAGTCTACCTTGCGCCCCTTGGGGTGACCATCGACGCCTCGACGCTCAACGGTTACGGCGAGGCCCAATTCGGTTCGGCCGCGCCTATTCCCTTCCGCGGCGTCGGCGAAGTCGAGGACCTGACGATCAGTTTCGGCGCGACCGTCATCCGCGCAAGCGTCCTGCGGGCTGAATCGAAGCTCGAGCCCTGGTCCGTCGGGTACACGGAGAATTCGCACGTCGCGACGCTGACGGTGAATTCAATCAACGTGCCGATCACGACGGCCCCGAATCAGGTCATCGACGTTCCAAGCGTCGTCACGACGTGCCCCGCGGCCCGCATCGTCCTGCACGAGGTCATCCACGAGGGGGCGCCGGGCGCGAATCCCTACTCCCGCGAATTCGTGAACGCGCTGCACGTCACCGTGTTCGAGCCGCTCTCCTGCACGCCGCTCGTCGAAGTGTGGGCTGGCGGCGCCATGACGGCGTGGCACGCCTGATTCAGCTCCACGGCGCGCCGCGGAGGCGCGCCGCGGATCCTCTTTTTTCCAATGCGGGACCTCGAACAACGGTCGCGCGTCCGTCAGGTTCAAGCCGTCCTCGCCATCATCCCGACCTGCGGATGCCGTCGAAGCGCGACTACTATGAGATCCTCGGCCTCGCGAAGGGCGCCTCGAAGGACGAGATCAAGAAGGCGTACCGCCAGCTCGCGCTGAAGCTCCACCCGGACCGCAACAAAGAGGCCGGCGCCGAGGAGCGCTTCAAGGAGGTCTCGGAAGCGTACGCCGTGCTCTCGGACGACGAGAAGCGCCAGGTGTACGACCGCCACGGTCACGCGGGTTTCGACCAGCGCTACTCGGAGGAGGACATCTTCCGCGGCGCCGACTTCGGCGAGTTCGGCTTCGACCTCGACTCGATCCTCCGCGCCTTCTTCGGCGGCCGCGGCGGCTTCGCGGGCCGCGGCCCCGCGGGCGGCGCGGACCTCCAGGTTCCGCTCGAGGTCACGCTCGAGGACGTCCTCGAGGGCGCCGAGAAGACGGTGGAGGTCGCCCGCCTCGAATCCTGCGCCGCCTGCGACGGGTCCGGCGCCCGGAAGGGCGGCCGCGGCGCGGTCCGCTGCCCGACGTGCGACGCGACGGGCGAGATCCGCCGCATGGCGCGCACGCCGTTCGGCGTCATGACGCAGGTCGGCGCGTGCCCCGACTGCCGCGGCCGCGGCGTGCTCGTGCGCGACCCCTGCGCGACGTGCCAGGGCGCGGGCCTCGCGCGCGAACGCCGCCGCCTCACGGTCCGCATCCCGCCCGGCGTCGAGTCGGGCATGAACCTCCGATTGCGCGGCGAAGGCGACGCGGGCCCGCGCGGCGCGCCCTCGGGCGACCTCTACGCGACGATCCGCGTGAGGGAGCACGCGACGTTCACGCGCGAGCGCGAGAACCTGCACGTCGTCGTCCCGCTCACGTTCAGCCAGGCCGCCCTCGGCGACACGCTCGACGTGCCGCTCCTCGGCGGCGGCCGCGAGACGCTCGCGATTCCCGCCGGCACGCAGGCCGGCGAGGTGTTCACGATCCGCGGCAGGGGCCTCCCGACGCTCGGCCGCCCCGCGCGCGGCGACCTCCTCGTGCACGCGAAGGTGTACACGCCCACGAAGCTCTCGAGCGAACAGCGCAAGCTCCTCGAGGCGCTCGCGGAGCTCGACGGAACCGAGCGGCGGAAGGGGTTCTTCGAAAGATTCCGATTGTGACCTGACATGATCGGGCCCGCGCAACATTGATGCGGGGGGGGTCTTGTCGGATGTGATGAAAGCCCCGATGCTCATCGCCTTCGTTCTACTTGCGGTCAATCTCCCTTCCACAGGTGCGGAGACCGGCGTCGACAGTTGCTACGTGGACGAGAACGAAGCCATGGTCGGATGCGGACCCTGCGCGGCGGATGAGACGGGACCCTCGTGCTACGGGTGCAACGCCGAGAACGTTCCGACGACGGAGTGCTTCTCGAATCCGCCCTCCTGCGGCCTATCCATCTGCGTAGAGACCTGGATCAACATCTGGGGGTCGCGGCGAATCGAGGCCGCAGCTTCCGTGACCGGGCCGGTTGAGAGTGCCGTGTTGACGGCCACGTTCAAGATGACGGGAGGCGTGGTTTCCGAGGTGACGCGCACCGACACATGTTCGAACATGCCGGCAAGCGCAGATCCCTGCGGCGCCGGCCTTCTCGTTGGGTATATTGGCGCCCCGGACATCGAATGGGTGTGCGCCATGGCGGAGGCAACGGCCTCCTCGTGGGGTGATCTGGAGTCCGTTTCCCAACCTGCCGAGTGGGGGGCCTGTTGAAGCAACGGTCGGCGTGGGCCATCGTTGTCCTCGCGCCTTCCTTCATCGGTTGTTTCACCGCGACCGATGCGTGGACGCTGCCTGCTCTCGAGGAAGGATCCTGGGCAGTTTTCAATGTGACCGGGCCTGTTGAAGGTAGCTTGAAGTTGGCCGTAGGCCCGAGGTCGCCTTTCCTCGATCGGTTTGGGCGGGAGGCGGAAGCGCATCGCCTCGACGTGGGGTTCGACGGTGAAATTGAGGGTCACGGATTTCCGCCTCACCACACGGAATATCTCGATGGCGAAGGCAATCTCATCGCCGTTGATTATGGCTGCCGATACGACGAAGAGAGCATGGAAACGTGTGAAGCGGGGCGGACGGTCATAAACTACGGCATGCGGGGAACGCCGAGCTTCCTCGGCGTAGGTCCCCTCTTCGGGCGCCTCCGCGGCGACGCAGGGCCCGCTCTGAATGCCCTCGATCCTCGGTATCGTTCTATCCCGGCCCCTGCAGGGAGTTCTCACGGCTGTCGGTTGATCGAAGTTTCGGCGCCGGCCACGGGCGGTGGATCCACCTGGTCGAGCGGCATCTCTCCGTGGTTGATTCGAGAGGGCGCGGTAACCCTGTGTGATGGCGTTCCATTTCCGACCGCGATCCGAAGCGGCCCCTACAAATTTACGCTTCAACAATACGCGCGGGGGCAGGGCGGAATCATTTCCACGGCCCATGAACACCGGGCGGTGCCGCCAGTAGAACTGGCGCGCAT
Organism: Candidatus Thermoplasmatota archaeon; assembly: GCA_035540375.1. Taxonomy (NCBI): domain Archaea; kingdom Methanobacteriati; phylum Thermoplasmatota; species Thermoplasmatota archaeon. The sequence goes on along the minus strand of DATLGO010000048.1, from coordinate 33,874 downwards.
GCGAGGTCGAGAATTGCCCGAAGGAGAACCGGGCCCGATCGGGATCGCGGAGGCCCTGGAATGGGCTCGCGAACATGACGGCGATGTCGAGCGATTCCTGCGGGCGCACCCCTCTGCGGCGATTCAATCGGCTCGCTTTGCTTACGCGGGATGCTCCCGCGTCGTTGGAAACGTCGACAGAGAGACCTATACCATGACGATCTTGCTGCAGTCGACCGCCTCCACGGCCGCCCTTGAATTCAAGGTTCAGAAGGATATCCTAAACAACCCACTCCCGCTCGTGGGTGAACGCGAAACGCTCAAGGTTATCTCGAAGACTCCCATGGTGCGCGCGCCTCCCCGCGACACCGACAACTCCCTCATTCTCCCATTGGATGCCGCGCGAGAGCGCGTCGCCATCATGATGAACTTGCGGGACGCCCAGATCACCAATATTACGACCTTCGGCCGGCAGCCAAAGGTCTACATGGATCATTACGAGTACGCCCTGTTTTTCCTCGACAACCGGTCGCTTCGCGCAAGAATCGTCATCCTGGACCTCCGGGACGGCTCATTCGTATTCTTGGATGTTCCTAAGGATATTTGGTCCACGAATCAACGAAGATCCCAACCTGACTTCCCAAGTTATCGAGATCATCCCTACTGTCGTTGATGGATTGGCATCCTTGGTTGTTCTAGCGACCGCTCCTCGGCGACACGTGATGGAAACGACGCCTGTGGACTGATGATCGGCCATACGATCTCTGGTTCGTCCTCTCCCCGCGGGAGCGTAAACGCTGTTTCATGGGATTTCAGAGATGGCTCTTTCGTTTCCATCGACGTCCACGTCCCCATGTGCTTTGCAAAGCCCCAGATGGAAGATCGTCTCGAACGGCGTCGGACGCATATCCGGCTCGCCGCCTCTGCTCGAGGGGGTGTGACGAACGAGCCGCGCGTCGACACGACGAACCCCGGAAGGCGCGGTTGGAAGCACAGCCTTAGGGATGCCCTCCCATCCATCGTACGGACGGGGGCGGAGCGCGCCTTCCGGGTTCGTGTCGGGGATGCGGGTCAGGCGACGGCCGTGGCCGCCGGCATGACAGGGATGGGCGCCGCGCGGGTCGGGCGCGCGGCGGCGGTGAGCTGTTCGGTGGCCGCGTCGAGGCGCGCCAAGAGCGAGCAGCCGCGCGCGGTCCACCAGTGACAGTCGGAGCAACGGGACCCGGTTTCGCAGAGGAGGAGGTCCAAGGGGTGCATCTCCAACCCCGACGAGGCGCGCCGCCGCGATAGCTTCGAGGGAGGGGGTGGGCTGAAAGTGCTTGCCGGGATCGGGTCCCGGGACCGGGCGTCAGGTGCCGGGCGCCGGGGGCCGGGCCCGGGATTCGGGAACCGGGCCCGGGAGCCGGGCGCCGGGATTCGGGACCGGGTCCGGGATTCGGGACCGGGTCCGGGCGTCGGGTGTCGGGCGTCGGGACCGGGCTCGGGCGTCGGGTCCGGGCGCCGGGCGTCGGGCCCGGGTCCGGGTCCGGGACCGATCCGCGCGGACGAAGCCGCAAGGTTATTCGGCGCGGACGCCGAAGGATTCCGCATCATGGACCGTTCGCTCGCCTCCATGGCCGAAGACATCCGCAGCATGCGCGTGCGCGGCGCGGGGAAGATCGGCCGCTACGCCGCCGAAGCCCTCGCCGTGTGGGAATCCGATTTCCGCGGCGAGAACTTCGCGCGCGAACTCGAGCGCGCCGCCGCGACGCTCATGGCGACCCGCCCCTCGGCCGTGTCCCTCATGAATGCCGTCGCGTTCGTGGTCCGTCGCGCGCGCGGCGCGCTCCCGCGCGGCGAGGAGGCGGCCCGGCAGGCGCTCCGCGTGGCCGCGAAGGAATTCTCGGACCGCAGCGAGAAGGCCGTCGCCGCAATCGGCGCGCACGGCGCCGACCGGCTGCGCGAGGGCGGTCGCTACCTCACGCACTGCAACAGCCAGGCCGCCCTCGCGGTCTTCCGCGAAGGCGCGCGGCGGGGCCTCGCGTTCGAGGTCTTCGCGACCGAGACGCGGCCGTGGCGGCAGGGGCTCCTCACGACGAAGGAGCTTGTCGAGGCGGGCATCGCGACGACGTACGTCGTCGACAGCGCGGTCTTGCACCTCATGCCGACGCTCGACGGCGTGTTCGTGGGCGCGGACACCGTCGCGATGAACGGCGACGTCGTGAACAAGGTCGGCACGAGCGCGGTCGCCCTCGCGGCCCGCGCGCACGGGAAGCCCTTCCGCGTCTGCGCGGAGACGTACAAGGTCGACCTCGCCTCGCGCGCGGGGCGCGACGTCCCGATCGAGGAGCGCGAAAGCGCGGAGGTCGCGCGGGAGGGCGAACTCGCGCCGGGCGTGCGCATCCTGAACCCCGTCTTCGACGTCACCCCCGCGGCCTGGATCGCGGAGACGCTCACGGAGCTCGGCCCCGCCGCGCCCGCGACCGTCGGCGACCTCGCGCGGAAGACCTGGGAACTCTGAGCCCGGACCCCTCCGTCGAGCCGATTCGTCGGACGAGCAAGGTGCTCACCCTCGACGATGCGCAAATGTAACACGCCGTCGTCCTTCAGAGGGGGCCGCACCTCGAGCAGGCGTAGAAGGGGGCCACAGAACCCGAGCATGGCGGAAGGGGGCCGTAGAACCCGAGCATGGCGGAAGGGGGGCCGCAAAACCCGGGCCTCGTTCGTCAGGAAAACGCGGGTTTGGGTCGGGGGTCCAGGGGGCGCGAGCCCCCTGGTCCACGGGAGGGTCAAGGGAGGGGGCGGATAGCACCCTCCCTTGGCACGCAGTCGCACAGCGCCGCAGCGCTGTGCGACGGAGTGCCCGCTGAAGGCCCCGAACTCAATGGTGCTAGATCTGCCCGATCTGGTCCTTCACGGCCTTCGCCGCGGAGGCCATCCAGTCGGCATCCTCGCCCTTGAGGGGGAGGTCGATGACCTTCTCGACGCCGCGCTCGGAGAGGATCGCGGGGACGCCGAGGGCGACGTCCTGCTGGCCGTACTCTCCGTCGAGGACGCACACGACGGGGATGAACTGCTTCGGGCCCTGGCCGAGTGCGGCCTGGACCATCTGCGAGATGGCGATCCCGGGCGCGTAGTAGGTCGCGCCCTTCTTCTCGATGATGCTCGCCGCGCGGCCCCGGACCGCTTCCTTGGCCTGAGCCCAGTCGACCTTCGCGCCGCCCGTGCGCGCGAGGCCCGCCGCGGGGAACATCTGCTCGCCGTGGTTGCCGAGGATCCACGCGTCGTTCCACACGGGCGCCTTCACGGAGTCGCGGAGGACGTCCCAGAGGCGCATCGAGTCGTGGAGCGCGCCCATGCCGTAGATCTGGGAGCGGGGCTTGCCGCTCGACTTCCACGCGGCGTACACGAGGGGGTCGACGGGGTTCGTGACGAAGTTGATCTGCGCCTCGGGCGCGACGGCGAGGACCTTCGCCGTGATGTCCTTGACGATGCCCGCGTTCTTCGCGAGGAGGTCTTCGCGCGTCATGCCGGGCTTGCGCGCGAGGCCCGCGGAGACGACGACGACCTTCGCGCCCTTGAGGAGCGCGTAGTCCGTGCCGCCCACGACGCGCGTGCGCTTGCCGAGGCCCGCGGCCGCCGTGTTGAGGTCCATCGCCTCGCCGACCGCGAGGTTCTCCACGATGTCCACGATCGCGATCTCGTCCACGTCCACGCGGTGGAGCGTCGAGTACACGGCGTTCGAGCCGATCTTGCCCGCGCCCACGAAGCCGACCTTCGTCGTCAAGGGAACAACCTCGCGGCGGCAAACCCGACACGGTTTAAGAGCGTTCCGTCCCCCGGGGCGCCTCGGCAAGGTTCATGACCGACGAGCGCGAAGCGGGGCCCATGACGAACGGCGCGGCGGAGGCCCAGCGGCTCCTTGCGGAGCTCGCGACCGCCCGCGCGCGCGACCTCCCGCGCGACGTCCCGGAGGTGCTCGGGGCGCCCTCGGGTCTCGCGGCGCTCCGTCTCGCGACCGCGTTCGCGCGCGCCTACAAGCGGGTGGCGTTCGACCGGGCCTTCTCCCTTGCCGAGCCCCGCTTCACGGTGCGCGACGACCGGGGGGACCTCGCCTTCGAAGTCGCCCCCCGCCCGCCCGTCGGCCGCGGCGACCTCGCCGCGGCGCTCGCGCGGGTCGCGCCCCCTGGCGACCGCACGCCGGTCGCGCTCGGCGTCGATTACGGCGCGACGAAGGTCGCGGAGGTGCAGGTGCTGCACTGGCTCTACGGAGCCCCGACCTGGTTCCCGCCCCGCGAGCCCATGCCCCGGGCCGACTCGCCGGCGCTCGCCGCCGCCCGCGCGCGCGGATGGACGAGCTACCTCGAGACCGTGAATCTCCTCCCGATGGGTCGACTGCTCGTCGTGCCGGAGGACCAGGGTCTCTTCGCGACCGACGCCGCGCGGCACGTCGCGGGCGTCGCGGCCCGCTACCCTTCCGGCGTCGTGCGCTTCCACGCGAACCCCTTCGTCGATCCGTTGTGGTCCGACAGCGCGCGCGGCGAGATCCTCGGCGCGGAGCGCATGGGCTGCATCTGATCGCGGGTTCGACCCGCGATCGCGAATCTTCTTCCGCGCGGGCGGCCGCGTTGTCGTATGGCCCATGCGGCCGCGCGGCTCGGCACAGGCTCGGTCGTCCTCGACCAGGCGCTCGACGGGGGCTTCCCCGTCGGCGCCCTCGTCGTGCTCGACGGCGAGCCTGGCGCGGGCGCGCCCGAACTCGCGTGGACCGTTCTCGCCGCCGCCGCGAGCGAGAACATGGGACGCGAGCTCGTCTACGCCTCGGCGGCCCGGAGCGAGGCGAGGCTCGTGCGCGAGCGCAACGAGCTCTTTCCAGGCCGCAAGGAGGCGTTCAAGGCGAAGCCCTTGACGCTCGCCGAGCGGGACCGCGCGGGCGCCCTCCTCGCCCTCGCCGGGACGCTCGGGCGGGGGGACGTGCTCGTCGCCGAGACGACGGCGACGCTCGGCGACCCGAAGGGCGTCGACGCCCTCGCGCGCGCCCTCGGCGACCAGGCGGCCGACGTCGGCTTCCTCGCAATCCTCGTGCACGCGGCGGGCACGCTCGACGGCGCCGCGCACGCGCGCCTCGCCGACGCGGCCGACGCGCTCGCCGTCCTGCGCTGGCGCGACGCGGGGACCGTCCGCCGACGTCATCTCTGGATGCCCAAAGCCCGCGGCCTCGTCTCCCTCCTCGAAGCCGAGGAGGTCCCGGTCTTCGAGGTGAGCCTGCGCAAGGGCGCCGGGTTCGTGGCGTCGAAGATCAAGAGCGTGATGTAGTTCGGATCTTTTCAGCGGGATTCCGAACCCGGAGCGCGCAACGGGCGCGGTCCCGGTCCGGGACCCGAAGCCTGGTCCCGACACCCGGCGTTTGGGACCCGCGGCCGTCATCCCAGGTGGGCGACGCTTTCCTCGACGCGGGCGACCCGTCGTTTTATGGTCGCGCGAAGCGTGCGCGAAGCTGATGTCTCGCCTGCTTGTCGCCTTCGATGGTTCGGGGCCCTCGGAAGCCGCCCTCGCCTACGCCGCCCGCCGCGCGGCCGTGGCGGGCGACGAGGTGGTCCTCGTGACCGTCGTCCCGTCCTCGCTCCAGGAAAGCTTCCTGAGCAAGATGCTCCTTCCCGGGGTCGATCTCTCGAAGGTCGTCGGGGCGGGGTCGTTCGCGGAGAATGCCCGGAAGCGGCTCGAGGCCGCGGCGGCGCCGCTCAAGGAGAAGAAGATCAAGGTCTCGGTCGAGGTCCGTGCGGGCGAGTCCGCGGAGATGATCCTCGTGGCGGCGCGCGAGCTCGGCGCGCACGAGATCATCCTCGGGCACAAGTCGTACGAGCAGCTCGCGAACTTCCCGATCGGGAACGTCGCAGACAAGGTCGTGCGCCACGCGCCGGTCACCGTCACGGTGGTCCGGCCGTGAGGCTCGACCACTGCTGCCTCAACGTGCGGGATCTCGACCGCGCGATCGCGTTCTACACGAAGCACTTCGGCCTCAAGCTCCTCTCCCGGCGCGAAATTCCGGAGACGGACGCGGAGATCGCGTTCGTCGGCACGACGCCGGACGCGATGAAGCTCGAGCTGACGCATTGGCGGAAGTGGAAGCCCGCGGATTACGTCGACGGATCCCTCTTCGATCACGTCGCGATCGTCGTGGACGACGTGCGCGGCCTGGTGGAGCGCCTCCGATCGGCCGGCGTCAAGGTCGCGAAGGAGCCGTTCGTCATCTCGTCCTCGAAGAGCACGATCGCCTTCGTCCACGACGACGACGGCCATTGGGTGGAGCTCATCCAGAAGGCGACTTGAGGGCACGCCTCCCCGCCCGCCTCTTCGGCCGTTGCCGAGGTTCAGCCGACAAACTCAAGCACGCTCCGGGGGTCCATGAGGACATGGCCCAGGACGATGCGACCTGGCGTGGGTTCCCCCGGGACGAGCTGCTCGAGCGCGCCCGGCTCGCCGCGGAGGACGGCCCGGTGACGGACGATACCATCGACCTCATCGACGAGATGGAGTCGTGGACGGCGCGCGACCTCTACGGCTGGCTTCTCGAGAACGAACCGCGCTTCGGCGAGGAGGCGCGCCGCGCCGCGCTCTCCGCGTCCTCGCGCTCGCGCTGATCAGACGAGCTTCGCCTGGCGGCCGTCCTGCGCCTGGAGCACGGCGACCGCCGTCATGTTCACGACGTCGCGCACGTCGTCTCCCCGCTGCAGGATGATGACCGGCTTCGCCATGCCCTCGAGGATGGGGCCCGTGGCCTCCGCTTCCGAGAGACGCTGCAGGAGCTTGTAGGCGATGTTCGCGGACTGGAGGTCGGGGAAGACGAGCACGTTCGCGGCCTCCTTGAGGCGGGAGAACGGGTACGTCTCGCGCAGGAGGTCCTCGACGACGGCCGTGTCGGCCTGCATCTCGCCGTCGATCGGGAGGTCGGGCGCCGCGCGCTGGGCGATCTCGACCGCGCGGCGGACCTTGTCCGAAAGCGGGTGCTTCGCGGACCCGAAGTTCGAGAACGAGAGCATCGCGACGCGCGGCTCGAGGTCGAACTGGCGCGCGAAGCGGGCGGCCTGCAGCGCGATCTCGGCGAGCTCCTCCGCGGTCGGGTCGATGTTCACGGTCGCGTCCGCGAAGATGAAGACCTTCCGCTGGATCGTCATGAGGTAGAGCCCCACCGCGCGGTGGCACCCTTCGCGCAGGCCGATGATCTGGAGCGCGGGCCTCAGGGCGTCCGGGTAGTGCGTCGTGACGCCCGAGACGAGCGCGTCCGCGTCGCCGAGCCGGACCATCATGCTTCCGAAGGCGTTGCGATCGCGCGCCATGATCTGCTCCGCCTCGATGAGCGTGACGCCCTTGCGCTTCCTCGCGTCGAAGAGCCCCTCCGTGTACATGGAGCGCGCGGGGAAGCTGCGCGGGTCCACGATGAACGGCTCGAAGTCGAGGCCGAGCTCCGCGATCTTCGAGCGGATGATCTCGGGGTTCCCGAGAAGGATCGGGTGCGCGATGCCTTCGTCGACCACGATCTGGCACGCGCGGAGGATCGTCTCGCTGTGGCCCTCCGGGAAGACGACGCGCTTCGGGCTCTTGCGCGCCTTGTTGATGACGATCCGCATCATCTCGCGGGATTTGCCGAGGCGCGCCTCGAGCGTCTCGCGGTACTGCTGCAGATCGAGGGTCTTCCGGGCGGCGCCCGTCGCCATCGCGGCCTCCGCGACGGCGGGCGCGACGCGCAGGAGCACGCGCGCGTCGAAGGGCTTCGGGATGATGTAATCGGGACCGAAGGAGAGGTGCTCGACGCCATAGGCGCGCAGCACCTCGTCGGGGACGTCCTCCTTCGCGAGGTCCGCGAGCGCCTTCGCGGCCGCGACCTTCATCGCGTCGTTGATCGCGCGCGACCGGACGTCGAGCGCGCCGCGGAAGATGTAGGGATAACCGAGGACGTTGTTGACCTGGTTCGGGAAATCCGAGCGGCCCGTCCCCACGATCGCGTCGGGGCGCGCGGCCTTCGCGACGTCGTACGGGATCTCCGGGTCCGGGTTCGCGAGGGCGAAGACGACGGGCTTCGACGCCATCGATTTCACCATGTCGACCGTCACGAGGTCCTTCACGGAAACGCCCACGAACACGTCCGCGCCCTTGAGCGCGTCCGCGATCGTGCGGCGCCCGTCGTCCTCGCGCGCGAAGCGGTCCTTGTAGGGGTTCATCCCGTCCTTGCGGCCCTTGTGGATGACGCCCTTCGAGTCCACCATCGTGATGTTCTCGAGCTTCGCGCCGATCGTGACGTACATGTTGGCGCACGCGATCGCCGCCGCGCCCGCGCCCGAGACGACGATCTTCACGTCCGCGAGGCTCTTTCCCGCGAGCTCCATCGCGTTCAGCAACCCCGCGGCGGAGATGATGGCCGTCCCGTGCTGGTCGTCGTGGAAGATCGGGATGTCCATGATCTCCTTGAGCTTCTCCTCGATGTAGAAGCACTCGGGGGCCTTGATGTCCTCGAGGTTGATGCCTCCGAAGGTCGGCTCGAGGTTCTTCACGACCGTGATGAACTCGTCGGGATCCTGCGTTCGGACCTCGATGTCGAAGACGTCGATGTCGGCGAACTTCTTGAAGAGGACGCCCTTGCCCTCCATGACCGGCTTCCCGGCCTCCGCGCCGATGTTGCCGAGGCCGAGCACGGCGGTACCGTTCGACACGACGCCCACGAGGTTGCCCTTGGCGGTGTAGCGGTAGGCGAGGTCGCGGTCCTTCGCGATCTCGAGGCACGGGAGGGCGACGCCGGGCGAGTAGGCGATCGAAAGCTCCCGTTGCGTCGCCGTCGGCTTCGTCGGGGTCACGCTGATCTTGCCGCGCGGCTCGCGGCTGTGGTACTCGAGGACCTCGTCCTTCGTGAACCGCCTCACGTCCTTCATGCCGGGATCGCGCTCCCCACGGAGCCTGCCCGGGTTAAAGCTTCCGGGGCCCCTTCGGTCGTCCCCCGGCCGCCGGCGGCACGCGGTTCGCCTTCTGCTCCAAGACGCTCATGGCGGCGATCGTCACGTTGGAGCAAGCGGCGTGGCCGCGCGCGGCGCGCCGGGAACGCGATCCATGGAAGGGGCCACCCCGCCGGCCGGAACGCAAGGGCCGCCCGCCCGCGCGTCGAACGGCGAAGGCGCCTCGAGCCTCGCGTTTCCCCGAGCCCGCGCGGCCCTCGCGTTCCACGTCCTCCTTTTCGTCCTTGCGACCGTCGGCCTCGCGACGAGCGTGGTGGACGTCGCCATCCCCGCGCTCACGGGTCGGCCGCCCTTCGGTCTCCTGCTCGCCCACACCGATCGTCACGGGCCCGCCTACTTCGCGGCGCACGTGTTCCTCCACAACCTCGGCATCGCCGCGCTCGTGCCGGGCCTCGCGTTCTTCGCGATGCGGCTCGAACGGGACGCCCGCGCGCGCCGCCTCATCCCGTCGCTCCTCCTTGCCGCCTCCGTCGTCGCGGTCGGGGCGGGCGTCGCGCGCGTCGCGACCGATCCGAGGCTTCTCGCGCTTCCGCTCACCGGCCCGCTCCTCGCGCTCGAGGCCCAGGCTGTCCTTGCGCTCGCGTTCGCGGGGCATGCCGAAGCGCGTCGGCACGAACCGGGCGGCGCGCTCGGGGAGTCGCTCGCGCCGAGCGCCCGGCGACTCGCGCTTCCGTTCCTGCTCGCGACGGGGACGCTCGCGGTCGCGGCCTGGATCGAGACCATCCCGCGCCTCCCATGAGGCGCGCACGCAGCGCTCCCGGCCACATGCGTGCGCCGTCAGGACGCGCGCTCAAGGTCCGGCATTCGTCGCACAATTCTCTTGGGCGCGCGAAAGCCCCGGATCGTGGGGCAAGGCCCCAGGTAGGTTCTCATGAAGCGACTGCTCGGTCCCGAACTCCGACGCGACAACGAAGGCATCTCCGCCGTCATCGGCGCGATCCTCATGGTGGCGGTCACCGTGATGCTCGCGGCGACCGTCTACACGGTGGTGAACGGCTTCGGCGGGGACGGCGTCGGCGCCCCCACGAACGCCGCGTTCAAGGTGCAGGCGATCGACACCGATGACGACGGCGTCACGGACACGATGAAGCTCATCTACGTCTCCGGGCCGAACCTGGACGTCGGAAAGGTCCGCATCGTGGCTCCCGGCGTTTCGTGGGTGGGAACGCCGTCGGCCACGTGGTCGGCCGGCGACTTCATCACCGCGGCGCCCGGCGCGGGCGGCTGGCCGGTGACGGTGAGCGTGTCGGGCGCGACGGTCCTCGACCAGACCGTGAATCTCGGCGAGTGAGGGCAAGCTCCGCCCGGGCGAAGCCGCCCGGGCGGGCGTGGGAGGTGGGATCTCATGATCATCCGTGTTTCCGAATTGATCCACGAGCTGGAAAATGCGAACGTCCCCTTCGACCCCGCCGCGGTCGTCAAGGACCCCGAAGCGCACTGGTCGCGCCTGCCGGCCGAAACCCGGCTGCCCTGGATGCGCCGGGCGGGTGTCGATTGGCCCGAGGGGGCGCGGCTCCGGTTCAGGCTGCTCAAGCCGAGGAACGACGAAGCGACCCGCGATGGCGAGCTCTACCTCCGGCTCATGCGCGCCGAGACCGCGAGGCCGGCGCTGGCATGGCAGAACGTCGTCGATTACGCGCGGTTCAGGCCCGTCGATCCCGACCTCGTCTCGGCGACGTTCGCCGCCGTCGCGCCGGCGCGCGTCGAAAATCCTTTCGAAACCGGCTCGTTCGTGTCGCGCCGTCGCATCGTCGAGGCGCTCGACCAGGCATGGGAAGGCGAACGCTACGACGTCGCGAAGGACGGCGCCTTCCTCGTGCCTCCCGACGTTGAGGAAGGGAGCAATCTCGAGGACGAGTACTGGATCGAGTCCCCCTTCAACCACGCGGCCATCGTCCGTACGTCGGAGAACGTCTACGAGTACCGCGTCGCCGAGCCCCCGCTCAGCCGATACGAGGCGACCCTCTTCGCCGACCTTTCGGCCCGCATGCGGGACGTCCTCGTGCTCGCCGAGCCCGACGGGGAGACCGAAGACCCGCTCGTCGAGGTGTCCCGGCGCTTCCTCGGCCTCGTCGCCGCGCGCCGTCTCGCGCTTGCGCGACGGACCGCCTACAAGCTCGGCTACTACATGCTCCGCAACTACGTGGGTTTCGGGCGGCTCGAGCCCCTCATGCGCGATCCGCACATCGAGGACATCAGCTGCAACGGACCCGGCTTCCCGCTCTACGTCGTCCATTCGCGGTACCAGAACCTCCGCTCGAACGTCCGCTTCGACGAGCTCGAGCTCGACGGCTACACGATCAAGCTCGCCCAGCGCGGCGGCAAGATGATCTCCGTCGCGCAGCCGCTCGTGGACGCCACGCTCCCGGGGGGGTCCCGCGTGCAGGCGAGCCTCGGCCAGGAGGTGACGAGCCACGGCTCGACGTTCACGATCCGCAAGTTCAAGGAGGACCCGCTCACCGCCGTCGACCTCATCCGTTCGGGGACGCACACCTCGGAGACGCTGGCGTTCCTCTGGCTCGCGGTCGAATCGAAGTGCAGCATGGTCGTCATGGGCGCGACCGCCTCCGGCAAGACGACGACCCTCAACTGCCTGAGCCAGTTCATCCCCCCCGCGGCCAAGGTCGTCTCGATAGAGGACACGAAGGAGATCACGCTCCACCACGAGAACTGGCTCTCCGCGGTGACGCGCGAGTCGTTCACGGGCCGCGAGGAAGGGACCGTCTCGATGTACGATCTCCTGAGAGCCGCGCTCCGGCAGCGTCCCGAGTACATCCTCGTCGGCGAGATCCGCGGCGCCGAAGGGCTCACGCTCTTCCAGGCGATGAGCACCGGCCACACGTGCTTCAGCACGATGCACGCGGGCGGCGTCGAGAATGCCGTCTACAGGCTGGAGAACGCGCCCATGGGCGTTCCTCGCGTCATGGTCACCGCGCTCAACTTCTTCCTCCTCCAGGGGCAGGTGGACGTCCGCGGCCGACGCGTCCGGCGCCTCCTCTCCCTCACGGAGGTGACCGGCATCGACCCGGCGACGCGCAACCTCCGCATGAGCGAGATCTTCCGCTGGCACGCGGGAAGCGACGCGTTCGTGGAAGGACCGTCATCGTCCATCCTGAACGAGGTCCGCGACCGGCGCGGATGGACGCGCGACAGGCTCGCCCAGGAAATCGTCGACCGGAAGGCTGTCCTCGACAGGCTCGTCGAGAAGAACGCGCGCCACTACGGCGACGTCGCGAAGGCCGTGCGCGCCTTCTACGCCGAGCGACCGCTCGAAAAGAAGCCGCGCCAGCCCAGGATCCTCAAGCTTAGGCACACGGGCGTTTCGGAGGACAAGCCTTGAAGACGGTCACGTTCGGCGCTTCCGAGATCGATCTCCGGAAGGCGCGGTTCGGCCTCCTTCCAGAGCGGTACGCCGCCTTCGCGAAGCGCGCGACGATGGCGTCCGCCGCGGGCGCGGCGCTCGCGGCGGCCGCCCTCGCATTCGTCTTCCGGTGGGGCCCCTTTTCTGCTGCGATCGGCGTCGTCGCCGCGGGCGCGCTTGCCGCCTACGCCGCGCGCGCCATCTTCGAGCTCGCCCCGAAGGCCCGGGCGGCCTCGCGCGCGCGGCGCATCGAGATCGAGTTTCCGAGCGTCGTGACGCTCGCCTACGCGCTCGCGCGCGGGGGCACGCCGATCGAGGACGTGTTCCGCGCGATCTCGGCGGAACGGGACGCGTATCCGGAAACCGCGCGCGAGTTTGAGGCGCTCGTCCGAGACATCGACCTTGCGGGCGCCGATCTCCACGCGGCCGTCGCGACCCGGGCCCTCGAATCGCCGGCGGAGCCGCTCACGCGCTTTTTCGAGGGCCTCGTGGCGGTCCTCGGATCGGGCTCGGACGTGCAGGAGTACTTCCGCAACCAGGCCGAGTCCGCGCTCGCGCGAAGCGAAACGACGATGGAGAAGGCGATCGACAACGCGGCCCTCCTCGCCGAGGCCTACGTCAGCGCGCTCCTCGTGCTGCCGCTCCTGCTCATCGTCATCATCAGCGTGTTCGCGGCCTTCGGCGCCGGCGCCGCCTCGGTCCTCCCCCTCATCGTCTATCTCATGGTCCCGATCGGCACCGTCCTCTTCCTCCTCGTGGTGGAGATGGCGCTTCCGCCGGACCCGCTCGCCGTCCCCGCGCCGCGCGTCGGTGCGCTCGAGGACGTCGGCTTCGAGGTCGGGCCCCGTCAGGCCCCGGCCCGCGCGCGCGAGCGCGGGCGCGAAATCGAGGAGGACGACCCGACCGCGACCGGGGCGGGCAGGGGTTTCGCTGAGGTCGCGGCGTTCGCGCGCGCGAAGCTGCGTCGCTACGGCGAGGCGACGCTCGAAAATCCCGCCCTCGCGCTCGCGGTCTCGATTCCCGTCGCGCTCGTCGCGGGCCTCCTCCTCCACATGACGCTCCCGCCTCCCGGGCCAGGGTCCGCCGGCTGGTGGACGCGCGCCTCCCACGCGATCGTCGCCACGCTCGTCGTCGCCGTGGCCCCCGTCTCCGTCATGCACGAGATCCGCGCGCGCCGCCTCCGCGCCTACGAAGGCGCCCTTCCGGAGGCGCTCGGAAAGCTTTCGAGCTTCAACGAGCGGGGCGTCGGCGTCCTCCGGTCCATCGGCATCGTGGGCCGCACGACGACGGGGCCGCTTGCGGCGGAATTCCGCCGGCTCACGCGGGACGTCGCATGGACCGGCAACTTCCGCGGCGCGCTGCGGCGCATGCGCGCCCGCATCCGGACGCCCGACGTGTCGAAGATCGCCATGCTCTTCGAGCGGGCCTCGCGCGCGACAGGGAACCTCAAGAAGGTGATCGACGTCGCGCAGGCGGACGTGGCGCGCATGGCGAAGCTGCGCGACCGCAAGCGTCACGCGATGGCGAGCTACGTGATGGTGGTGTACGTGGTCTTCGCGGTGTTCCTCTACGTGGTCTACATCGTCGCCGACCTCTTCCACGGCGCCGACAGCTTCACCGCGCTTGCCGCCTCCGGCGGCGGCCGGCTGGGCTTCGGCGCGCAGGCCGACCCCGTCCAGTCGAGGCTCCTCTTCTTCCACGCCGCCGTCGTCCAGGCTGCCGCAAGCGGCGTCGTGGCCGGCAAGCTCGGCGAGAACTCGATGCTCTCGGGACTGAAGCACGCCGTCGTCCTCACCCTCGTCGCGTGGGCGGTCTTCACCGCGGGGATCCTCTAGCCGCTTCAGCGCGCGACCTCGACGGACGAGGGCATCGGGACCGGGATTCGGGTCCGGGACGGGTGCGCGCGCCCGGGCTCGCGGGTTCAAGCGACGCGAGCGGCCGCCACGCGCGTCCCCGCGCCGCTCACGCGAGCGGGCGACGCGAAGCCCGCTCACCGTTCGAGAAGGTCCGCGGGTTCGGGTCGGAGGCGCAGAAGGCGGCAACCCCCCGGTCCACGGGAGGCGTCCGGAGGAAGGGGGCGGAAAGCCTCCGTCTCAGCACACCGTCGCATGGGCTGCGAGGCCCGTTGCGAGGGAAAGACGCCGGATATCTGCCCCTAAGGCGCCAACCGCGTGCGGTCTCGCGGGAAGAGCACGGCCTCGCGCACGTTGTCGAGGCCGAGGACCTCCATCGTGAGCCGGTCGATGCCGAGGCCGAAGCCGCCGTGCGGGGGCATGCCGTAGCGGAAGGGCTTGAGGTAGTCGGCGAAGTCCGAGGGCTCGAGACCCTTGTGGCGGATGCGCGCTTCGAGCTTCGCGACGTCGTGCTGGCGCTGCGCGCCGGACGTGACCTCGAGGCCCGCGTGCTCGAGGTCGAAGCTGCGCGAGATGGGCGTCGTGTCCTCGACGAAGGTGTAGAAGGGGCGGATCTGCTCGGGATACTTCGTGATGAAGTAGAACTCGTGCCCGCGCTCGGCCATGATCTCGCCGAGGATCTTCTCGGCCGCCGCGTTCAGGTCCTCGCCCCACGGGATCTCCGCGCTTTCGCCCTTGTCGTTCGTCCAGCGCTTCGTGCCGTTCACGAGCGCGAGCGCCTCGTCGTAGGTGAGGCGCGGGAACGGAAGGTCGGGGACCTTCACGGCCTTGCCGAGGAGCGCGAGCTCGGGTCCGGACTGGTCGTGGACGGCCTGCCACATGTCGCGCACGGCCGTCTCGAGGACCCGCATCACGTCCTCCTCGCTCGTGACGAACGCCATCTCGACGTCGAAGGCCGTGACCTCGTTCAGGTGGCGGTACGAGTTGTGCTTCTCGGCGCGGAAGTAGGTCGCGACCTCGAACTGCCGGTCGATGCCGGTCGCCATGAGCATCTGCTTGTAGAGCTGCGGCGACTGCGAGAGGTAGGCGCCCTTCTCGAAGTACTTGACCGCGAAGAGGTCCGTGCCGCCCTCGCTCGACGCCCCGATGATGCGCGGCGTGTGGACCTGCAGGAAACCCTGGCGCGTGAACGAGTCGATGCCCGCCTTCACGAGCGTCGAGCGGACCTTGAAGATCGCCTGGATCTCGGGCTTGCGGAGGTCCATGAAGCGGTTGTCGAGGCGCGTCTCGAGCTCCGCGTCCACCTTGTCGACGACGCCGAGCGGGAGCGGCGTTTCGGCCTTCGAGAGGACGTCGAGCGCGTCGGGGAGGATCTCGTAGCCGTTCCTCGCCTTCTCGGACGGCTTGACCGCGCCCGAGACCGCGATGACGCTTTCGCGCGGGACCTCGACGAAGCGCGCCACGAGCGCGGGATCGAGCTTCTTCTTCGGGAGGACGATCTGGAGCGTGCCCGAGCGGTCGCGGAGGATGACGAACGCGATGCCGCCCATGTCGCGGACCTCCTGCACCCAGCCCGCGACGACGACGGTCTGGTTGTGCTCGGCGGGACCGATGGCGGTCGCGTATTTGCGCGCCTGGAGGTTCACGGCCATGGCGCGTGCAAACGTCTCCCCCGATTTAAAGGACCCGTCCCACGGGGCGCGGCGTCACGCCTCGGTGCGGGCCCGCTCAGCGATGACCGCGAGCACGGCCCGCATGTTGGCTTCGCCGTCCCACGGTTCCGACGCGGCCTTCCGCCATGCCGCTTCGCCCGCCTTCCGCCAGACCTCGACGTGGCGGGTCACGTTCGGGAGCGCCCGCACCACGTTGTCCGCGACGTTCACGCTCGCGCTGCGCGCGGTGCGCGAGAGCGGGTTGATGTCGATCGTGAGGACGGTCTTCCCCATCGCCCGCAGGGCTTGCGCGCGGTCGCCGTCCTCGAGCGGGACAAGGACGCAGTCCGCGCCCGCGATCCCCTCGCGCGTGCTCTTCGCGCGCTCGCTCGTGAGGCCCGGGATGGTGGGCGTGGCGCCGCGACCGAGCACGTCGCGGCAGCCCGCCGTTTCGAGGTGGGCGACGAGCTTCTCGACGCGCGCCTCGGTGCGGTGGAAGAGGTTCACCTCGACCTTGCAGCCGAGGGCGCGCTGGAGGTCGGCGAGCGCTCCCGGGACAAGGACCGCGGTGTTGCCGTTCACGGACAGGACGGGATCGCGTGCCGCGAGGAGGCGCGCGGCCGCCGCGCGCGCGGCAAGATCCGCGGGCGGCGTCGTCCGCTCGCCCAGAAGGTAGTCGAAGGCTTCGCCGCGGCCGTGCGCGATGAGGCCTTGGGGCGCGACGAGCCCCTGGGCGACGCCCGCGACGACGCGCTCGCGCAGGACGAGGCTCGCGTAGCGGGGGTGGTCGGGCGGGATGTCGGTCACGCGGGGGCGAGGCCGGTCCCGCGCCTAAAGCGTTTCCGGGGCGGTGACGCCGTGTCACCACGGGCGGGGACGGACGATCCTTCAAGGGGGCCGGGTCGGACGATCGGACGTGTTGCCGGAGACCGCGAGGCTTACCGCGCTCGTTCTCGTCGCCGCGCTCCTTGCGCCCCTTGCGACGCTCGCGCCCACGGCCGGGGCGAGCGAAGCGCCCGCCTTCGTCGTCGTCGCCGTGGTCGATACCGGCATCAACCCGTACCACGCCGACTTCTCGGCGGCCACGTACCCGGACCTCGCCGTGCTCGAGGCCTCGGGCGGCTTCACGAAGGACCCCGCGACGTGGCTTCCCGGCTACCCCGGCGGCGTCGCGCGGCTCGACCTGTCGCTCGGCGCGCCGAGCTATGCGGCCGCGAAGGCCGCCGACAAGGCCGTCTTCGACGCGATTCCCATGAAGTCGCTTCGGTGGATCCCCGGGACGAAGATCATCGGCGTGTACGACGCGGACAACGCGGCCCCCCTGAACGCGGAGGCCGACGCGACGCACGTGCTCGACGACGACGGTCACGGCACGCTCAGCGCGAGCGTCGGCGTGGGCAACCAGTTCGGCTCGTGCCCCCGATGCCTCCTCGTCGTCGTCGAGGGCTTCAGCGGCCTCGCTTGGGCCGCCTCGCAGCCCTGGATCGACGTCATCTCCAATTCGTGGGGCTCCGTCGGGAACCTTCCGACCGAGATCGGAGAAGGCACGCCGGAGGTGACGCGGGCCTTCGCCGAGCGCGGCGGCACCGTCCTCTTCGCCGCGGGCAACGGCGTCGAGAACGGGTACGTCGTGCCCGAATCCACGTGGTTCTCCGAGAAGACGGGCCCCGGCTGGGTCGTCACCGTCGGCGCGTTCAACCGGCCGGCCGAGAACGTTCGCGTCCCCGTCCTCGGCACGGGCCGCCCGGTGCACCTTCTTGCGCAGGGCGTCGGCGTCCCCGGCGCGGATCCGTTCCACAAGACGAACGCGGCGACGCACAGCGGCACGTCTGCCGCGACGCCCATCGCCGCCGGCGTCTTCGGCGCGACGCTCGGCGCGGCCCGCGACGCGCTCGACGACGCGCGCCCGGGTCCCCGCAAGGTGGGGCCGCTCCGCGTCGCGGCGAGCGGCGCGCCCGTCCCCGGCAGCCCCGCTCTCGAGGATGGCCTCCTCTCCCGCGCGGAGCTCGCGGAAACCGTCTTCCTCGCCGCGCGCGCGACGAACCACGGCTCGCTCACCTTCAGCCCGCTGAGCTTCCCCATGATGGCCGCCGCGGCGCGTCCCCTCGGCGAGGGGTGGGGGTGGGTCGGTCGCGAGACGGTCGCCGACGCGGTCGCCATCCTCCTCGGCCACGCGCCTCACCCGGCGAAGCCCGAGGCGCGGTCGTTCTTCATGGACGACGCGTTCATCCGCGACGCGCGATGGGGCGCCTGGGACAAGGACGGGAACGGCTCCCGCGAGCGCGCGCTGCCCTCGGGCCTTCCTTGAATCGACGCGATTTCCGGAGAACCGAGAAGGCATCGCCGCGCGTCGTCCTCCGCGCATGACAAGCTACGAGCAGCTCGCCGAGAAGACGCACCGCTTCGGGAAGAACGCCTACCTCGAGGTCGCGCGCAAGCGCGTGACCGAGAAGGGCGAGGCGACGGAGTTCCTCATCGTGAGCCGCGGCTTCATCCAGGAGGACGGGTCGAAGCGCTGGACGAAGTTCGTGACGCTTCCCGCGACGGACGAGACGCGCAAGTGGCTCTCGGAAGCGCTCGCGGCGGTCTGACTCCCGCCATGATCACGCTTCGAGCTCGCGCCGGGCGGCTTCGAGCGCTTCCGACGCGAGCCGTCGAGCCTCCTCGTTCTCCTCGATCTCGGCGTGCGCGTGGCCGAGGGCCTCGAGGTTGAGCGCGAGGTCTTCGGCGGCGATGCCTCGCGCGGCGAGCACCTCGCGGCACCATCGCGCATATCGCGCAAAAAGGCCTGGCTCGCCGAACTCGACGGCGGCGGCGAGGGTTTCGACGTGCAGGAGCGTGTCTTCCAGACAGAACGCTCGGACACGCTCCCCCGCCGCCCCGTCGGGGAACGGACGCCGCAGCGCAAGCCAAGCGACCGCCCGGTCGCCGAGGGCGCTTTGCGAATCGATGAGCCGCCGTGCGGCCTCCGGGCCATCCACGTCAGTCTCCCCTCTTGCTGTCGAGAACGTCCTCGAACAGAGCCGGCGGCTCGGTCGAGATCGCCTGAGCGAGATCGTCCGGGATGCGGTCCTGCGAAGCCGCGAAGTCGTCGCTTTTCAGATAGGCGGCGAACGACGCGAGGTCCCGCCATTCGGTGACGAACAAATACTCGCCCGCGGCGCCTTTGCGGCGCAGAAGCCTGAGCCTCAAGAAGCCGTCGTGCGCGTCGACGCGCCCCAGTCGCGACCTCAACTTCTCCTCAAGTCGGGCCCCCTCCGAGGGAGCGACGCGAAGCGTCGAGGCGACCATGAGCACGCGGAAACGCTCCTTCACCGGTGCATAACGGTTTCCGCAACCTCCATGCTCGTTGGCGACCGCATGGTATCCGATGCGGACGGTCGGTGAATGGGCCGACCTGCTCCTCGAGGGGGATCCGGAGGAGGCGGTCGAGGCCCTGCGCGACGCGCTGACCCGGCACGGCGATCGCGCGACGTTCTTCGAGGAGACGGTGGCGCCGATCCAGCGCGAGATCGGCGAGCGGTGGGCCTCGAACGCGATCGGTGTCGCTGACGAGCACCGGGCATCGAATCTCGTCGCGGAGGCATTGGCGCACGCGGCCGCGACGCGCAGGTCCATCGGGGGCCAATCCCGCGTGAGGGCCGTCGTCGCTTGCGTCGAAGGCGAGCTTCATGCGCTCGCGGCGCGCATGGCCGCGGACGCCGCCATCGACTACGGCTGGCGCGTGACCTTCCTTGGGGCCAATGTCCCGACCCGCGAACTCGCGAGATACGTGGCGCAGTCGAAGGCGAACGTGGTCCTTCTCAGCGCCGCGACGCTCCCGAACCTCCGACAGGCCCGGCACGCCATCGAACGCCTGCGCGAGGTCGCCCCGGACGCCGTGGTGGCCGTGGGGGGACGGGGCATTGTGGCTTATCCCGAGGTGGCGAGGACGCTCGGGGCGGACGTCATCGAATCGGATCTGAATGCGGCGCTCGAAGCGATCGAGGAGCGCCTCGGTCCGTCGCTTGCCCCCGAACGGGGATCGTGAGCGTCGCGGTCGTGCGTCCCCGAGCGTTCGTGATCGTCAAAGCGCCTTCGTGACGCTCGGCGACGCGGCGCACGATCGCGAGACCGAGACCTGCCGCTTGAGCGTCGACGCCTTGAAGGCCGCGCGACATGGCCGCGTCGGCCGGCCTAACAAGTTCTCCGGGAATGCCGGGGCCGTTGTCGGTCACCGCGAGGCTCCAGCCGACCGTCGAGGATTCGCTGCGGATGGAGACGACCGGCCGCTCCCCATCCGCGTGTTCGACAGCGTTCGCGACAAGCTCCGTGACGGCGAGCCGGAGGGCGTCGGGCGAGGCGCGCAGACCCCGCGGGGTGGCGATGTCCACCTCGATCGGGACATGCCGGTCGGGATGACGCTCCCGCGCCTCGTCGATGGCGCGGGCGACGATCGGCGCGACCTCCTCGATGGTTTCGAGCGATCCCGCGCGGGAGGCCTCGGACAGGGTCGAGAGCCGGAGGACGCGGGCCCGCACGCGATCCGAAAGCGTCGCGATTCGCTCGACGATCGAGACGGCCTCGGGACTGGGCTCGAACTCGCGCCTCAGGATCTCGGCGAGGGTCCGGAGGCTGCGGAGCGGCTCCCGGATGTCGTGCGTCACCCAGAGCGCGAAATCCTCCATTTCGCGCCTTGCGCGTCGCTCGTCCGCGTGGGCCCGTTCGAGGCGCGCGAACGCGAGCTTCAGGCGTTTCGCGAGGCGCGCGCGACTCAGCGGACCGGCCGCGACGCCGGCGATGAATTCAACGCGGGCTTTGAGAGCGGGTTCGGGAGGGCTTTCGAACCGGACGCAGATGACGCCGAAAACCGCCCCCTCCGAAATCAAGGGCACGGCAAGTTCCGAGGCGGCCCCGGCCGGGTGGATCGTCGTGCGGCCCGAGGCCGCCGCCTGCGCGGGCGCATGCGCCTCCGTGAGGTCGAGCAATGCTCCCGCCGTCTCGTCGCCCGCGACGTGGGCGAACCCCTCGCCCTCGTCGATCCACACCGCGCCCGTTCGCGCGTCGACTTCGGCAAGGATGGATTGCAGCAGGCGCGACGCCAGAGGCTCGAGCCCCGTCAGATCGGCGTCGGCGACGACCGCCAGCCAAGCGGCCTCGTCCGATCTCGCTGATCCTTCCGCCATGCCATCCCTTTTCGCGGGAATGGAGCAAAAATCTGGCTTCCCGCGGCGGTCGCGCTTGGGAGACTCAGTGCCCGAGAAGCTCCGCGTAGCTCGCCCGGACGCTCGCGCCGATGCCGAGCCGGTCCGCGAGCGCCGGCGCCAAGGACGCGAAAGCCGCGACGTCCGCCTCGGTCGCGCCGGCCTTCTCGATCTCCACGAACGGCTCGAGCCCCTCGACCTCGTCGTAGCTCACCTCGAAGCCCTCGATGCGCCAGACGCGTCGCCGCTTCGCGATCACGAAGGCTCGCTCGAACCCGAGCGATTCGAGAAGGGCAAGGGTCGCGTCGAGGTCGTCGACCGCGAGGGTGATCTCGCGCCGCGATTTCGTGCGGGGGTCGAGCTTGGGACCCTTGTACGTGACTTCGATCCTCCCATCGGCGCGCTCGCGCACGCGGAGCGCCTCGTCCGTCGCGCGGAAGTCGCGCGCCGGGTGCGCGTGATAGGTGTCGCGCTCGCGCCGCTCCTCGGGATCGCCGTGGGCGAGCAGCCGCTCGAGGGTGGCGGGTCCGGCCGGAGCCTTGAGCTCGAGCTCGATCATTGCGACGCCGAGCGCACGGCGTCGCTTGAGCCTTTCCGGAGGTCTCTTGAAGGGACAGCGCGCTTCCGGGGCGTGGCCCCCCGGACCCTCGCGGTCGGCTTGCTTCTCGTCCTCCTTGCCGCCCCGCTTGCCGGGTGCGTTTCGCTCACGCCCGCGAAGGTGCCGCAGAATCTCCTCGGCGGAAACGGCTGGAGGCTCGACACGGGGCGCTCGGACGACGCGCCGAGATCCGAGGCCTTCGGCCTCGCCGCGCGCCAGTCGCTCGTCTACGTGGACGAAGGCCGCTCGCCGCGCGGCTACCCGGGCCAGATCCTCCTCCTCACCCTCAAGGGCCTCCTCACGCCCTCGGACGAGTCGATCAAGGACCAGGTGCGGACGCAGGTCCTCGAAGGCGCGGCGGCCGCGGGCATCGCCGTCGGCGCGCAGAGCCGGGAGGGTCGCCGCGCGCTCGCCTCGGGCGCGACGAGCACGTTCTTCACGTACGACGGCGTCGTGCGCGGCGGAGGCGGCGTCTTCACGACGTCCAAGGCCGAGGTGAAGATCCTCGGCGAGGTGTGGCACTGCCGGCAGACCGGCACGAGCGTCCTCGCGGTCGCGCTCGCGCAGGTGAGCGACGTGGACGCCGTGGGGGGCGTCGAGCTGCCCGCGAACCGCGACGCGACCACCTGGCGGGAGATCGTGGCCGACCCCTCGGGCGCCCTCGACGGCACGGGCAACGGCCTCGTCTACGCCGTGACGTGCGCCTGAAGCCCGACACCTTTTTAACGGGTTGCCCCTTTGCCGCGACATCCGGAGCGGTGGTTTTCCGATGGTCGACAAGGGCAGCATCATCCGAGTGGAGTACGAGGCGTGGACGGCCGACGGCGAGCTCTTCGACACCACGAAGAAGGACGTCGCGAAGGCCCAGAACGCCTACCACGAGGAGACGGTCTACGAGCCCCTCCCGCTCGTCGCGGGCGTCGGCCGCGTCATCCCCGGCTTCGACAAGGCCCTTCTCGCCGCGAAGGTCGGCGAGGAGCAGGACGTCACGATCGGGCCCGCCGACGCGTTCGGCGAGCGCGACGCGAACAAGGTCGAAACCTTCTCGCTGCGCGAGTTCCAGAAGCGCGACATGGATCCCCGCCCCGGCCAGCGAATCCAGCACGAGAACCGCGTCGGCACCGTCACGAGCGTGACGCCCGGCCGCGTCCGCGTCGACTTCAACCCGCCTCTTGCCGGCAAGACGCTGCGCTACAAGTTCACCATCAAGGAGGTCGTCGCCGACCCCGCGGCCAAGGTCAAGACGCTCGTGGAGCTGAACTACGGCCAGGGCAAGGCCGACGGCTTCGAGGTCGAGGCGAAGGGCGATCTCTTCACGATCAAGCTCCCGGACGCCTGCAAGTACGACTCGCGCTGGTTCGTCGCGAAGTACCGGCTCGTCGCGGACCTCCGCGCCCACGCCGGCGCGAAGACGATCCGCTTCGTGGAGGAGTACACGACCGAGGAGCCGAAGGCCGAGACCGCCGAGCCGGCGGCGCCCTCCGCGTGATCGGGCCGCAAGCTTCTCGCGCGGGCCGCGCCGAAGGCGGGGCATGCCCGGCCATGGCCTTCACACCGACCGCGTGAGCGAAGCTTTCGCGCGCGACCGCATCCGCGCGACGATCGAATCGATCGACGATCCGCGACCCCGCGAAGGTCTCGCGGCGGTCGAACGGGACCTCGAGTCGATGAGGATCCCGCCGGCGATCCGGCTCCACCTCGTGTCGGCCGTCGCGCACCTCGGGCGGCAGGCGAACGAGACGCTTCCCGCGCGCCTCAAGGAAGCGAACGGCTACTGACCCCCGATAGCTTCAAGCCGGGGGTTCGCCCTCGTCCGCGCGATGGCCGACGACAGCATGGTCTCCCAGGTCCTCAAGGGCGGCGGCCTCATGGACCTCGTGGGCGGCGAAGCCCTCATGACGGAGGCCCTGAAGGACCTCCTGCGCGACGAGGTCAAGCGCAAGATGCGCGAGGAGCTCGAGCGCAACCCCGAGATCAAGGAGGAGCTCAAGGAGGCCGTCCGCCTCTACTTCGAGGCGAAGGTCCACGAGACGTACGCGAGCCTCAAGTTCGCGAAGGCCTCCGCGAAGCTCGGTGTCCAGCTCATGCCGCAGCACCTGCGGGACGAGCTCGGCCGCGAGTTCGCCCAGATCCTCGAGAAGGAGATCGGCGCCCTTCTGCAGAAGGCGCTCTGACGACGCGCCGTCCCGGGAAGCTTGAAGTCGGGACGCGACAGCCACCGCCTCCATGCGGAGGCCGTCGAACGTCCTCGTGACCGCGACCGCGGCATACGTCCTCGGACTTGCGGCCCAATCGACGCTCCTGTTCTTCCTCGTGCCCGCCGCCACGCGGGCCGTCGGCGGATCGGACCTCGACGGCGCCGCCTTCGTCCTCACCGCGCTCGCCTCCGCGGTCGTCTCGGTCCCCGCGGGGCGCCTCGCCGACCGCACGGCGCGCCGGCCCGTCATGCGGGCGGGCCATCTCGCGGTCTTTCTCGGGCTTGCGCTTCTCGCCCTCGCCCCGTCCCACGGCGCGATCCTCGCGGCCACCGTCCTCGGCGGCGCGGGCGTGGGAGCCTTCCACGTCGCGTTCATGAGCTACGTCGCCGACGTCGTGATCGCGCGCGGCGAGAAGAACCGCCTCCCCGCCGCGTACGGCGCGACCGGCGCGCTCGCCATCGCCGCATGCGCGCTTGCCCCGTTCGGCGCGGCCGGCCTCGTCGGGACCGCGACCGATCCCGTCGCGGGCGTGCGGATCGTCGCGGGCGCGCTCGCCGCGGCCGCGCTCGCGGCGGCTCTCCTCACGTGCCTCCTTCCGACCGCCCGCCTCACGGGCAGCGCGCGCCGCGGACCGCTTGCGGGATCCGCCCCGCATGCGCTCCTCTTCGCGGCCGTCGGTTTCCCGATGGGCGCGATCGGCGCCTGGTCCGGCCCGCACCTCCTCGACGGCCACGGCGCATCGGCCGCGGTCTGGGGCCTCGTTCTCGGGGTCGCGACCGCCGCGAGCGCCCCCGGAAGCGTCGTCGCGGGACGCCTCGCCCGCATCGCCTCGCCGCGCGCGGTGCTCGTCGCGTCAAACGCCGCGACCGCCGTCTCGGTCGCCCTTTTCGGGCTCGCGGGCGGCCTCGCCGAGGCCGCCGTCCTCCTCGTCGCGCGCCACTTCCTCGCGGCCATCGCGGGTCCCGCCATGAACGCGCTCGTCGCC
This sequence comes from Candidatus Thermoplasmatota archaeon, assembly GCA_035540375.1. Classification (NCBI taxonomy): domain Archaea; kingdom Methanobacteriati; phylum Thermoplasmatota; species Thermoplasmatota archaeon. The sequence goes on along the minus strand of DATLGO010000048.1, from coordinate 9,081 downwards.
GACAGCGGCGCCGAGACGGAGCGGGCGGGCGCGATCGGCGCCGCCGCCGCCTCGTGGCATCTCGCGTGGGCCGGCGGGGCGCTTGCCGGAGGGCTCTTGATGCCGGTCTTCGGAGGCGCCGTCTTCGTCGCTTCGGCCATCATCCTCGCGGGCGGCACGTGGGCCGCCGTCGCGCGGCTGCCCGCCGCGGCCGGCGGCGCGCCTGCGCCGGGTTGATGGAGGAAGCCGCGCCTTGCGGGGTCGTGTGGACGGTCTACCTCCTGCGCTGCCGCGACGGCACGCTCTACTGCGGCGTCGCGACGGACGTCGAGAAGCGCGTCGCGGCGCACGCGGCCGGCAAGGGCGCGCGGTACACGCGGGGGCGCGGGCCGTTCGAGGTGGTCTGGACCGAGCCGCACGCGACGCGCGGCGCAGCCCTCGCGCGCGAGGCCGCCGTGAAGCGCCTCCCGCGCCGTTCGAAGCTCGCGCTTGCGCGCCTCACGCCTTGAGGTGGTAGCCCGCGAGGTCGCGGATGCCGACGGGGCCGCGCTTCACGGCCTCGATCGCGGAGACGGCCGCGGAGGCCGCGGCGAGCGTCGTCACGAACGGGATGTCGAGCTCGACCGCGAGGCGCCGCATCATGTAGCCGTCGCGCTTCGCGCCGCGGCTCGCGGTGGGCGTGTTCACGATGAGCTTGATCTCGCCCTTGCGCATGAGATCGATCGCGTCCGGGCTCTTCTTCTCCGCGATGCGCCACGCGGTCTCGCACGGAACGCCGAACTCGCGCAGGTACTGCGCCGTGCCGCGCGTCGCGTAGATGCGGAAGCCCGCCTCGACGAGTCGGTGCGCGAGCGGGAGGACCTTCGACTTGTCCTCGTCCTTGATCGAGAGGTACACGGCGCCTTCGCGCGGGAGGCGGACGCCCGCGGCCTCCATGGCCTTGAAGAAGGCGCGGTCGAGGTCCGTGTCGATGCCCATGACCTCGCCCGTCGACTTCATCTCGGGGCCGAGGATCGCGTCGACGCCCGGGAGCTTGAGGAAGGGGAAGACGGGCGCCTTCACCGCGACGTGCGAGAGGGCTGGCTCCTTCGCGCCGATGTCCTTGAGCTTCTCGCCCGTGATCACGCGGGCCGCGATCTTCGCCATCGGGAGGCCGATCGCCTTCGAGACGTACGGGACCGTGCGCGAGGCGCGCGGGTTCGCCTCGAGGATGTAGACCTCCTTGTCCTTGATCGCGAACTGGAAGTTCACGAGGCCCACGACCTTGAGGGCGCGCGCGATGCGCTTCGCATAGAGGCGGAGCGTCTCCTGGATGTCCTTGGGAACGCTCATCGGGGGCAGGATCGAGGTCGCGTCGCCCGAGTGGACGCCCGCCTCCTCGACGTGCTCCTGGATGCCGCCGATGAGGACGTCGCCGTCCGCGTCGACGACGCAGTCGATGTCGATCTCGATCGCGTTCGAGAGATATTTGTCGACGAGGATCGGGTGCTTCTTCGAAACGCGGACGGCCTCGCGCATGTAGTCCGCGAGGTCGGCCTCGTCGTACACGATCTCCATCGCGCGGCCGCCGAGCACGTAGCTCGGGCGCACGAGCACCGGGTAACCGATCTGGGCCGCGATGTCGCGCACCTCCTCGAAGGAGTGACCGGTGCCGGACTTCGGCTGCGGGATCTTGAGCTGGTCCATGAGCGCCGCGAAGCGGCGGCGGTCCTCCGCGAGGTCCATGCTGTCGGGCGAGGTGCCGAAGACCTGCGTCTTGAGGTGCGGGCGCTCGGCGAGCGCCTTGCCGACGGGGACCGCGAGGTTCACGGACGTCTGTCCGCCAAGCTGCAGGATGATGCCGTCGGGGTTCTCGCGCTCGAGGATCTCCATGACGTCCTCGAGGTTCAGGGGCTCGAAGTAGAGCTTGTCCGAGGTCTGCGCGTCCGTGGACACCGTCTCAGGATTGTTGTTCACGACGATGACCTCGAAGCCGCGGCTCCGGAGTTCCTGCACCGCGTGCACGACGCAGTAGTCGAACTCGATGCCCTGGCCGATGCGGATCGGGCCGCCGCCGACGATGACGACCTTCCGGCGGTCCGTCGCGGGCGCCTCGACGAGGCCCTGCGAGGGCTCGTACGTGGAATAGAGATAGGGGGTCGCGGCCGCGAACTCGGCGGCGCACGTGTCCACCATCTTGAACTGGGGGCGGATGCCGAGGGTCGCGCGGGCGCGGCCGACCTCGTCCTCCGTGAGGCCCCAGACTTCGCCGAGCCACCCGTCCGCGAAGCCGAGCGACTTCGCGCGGCCGAGGAGCGTCGCGAGGTCCGCGTTCGGCGGGACCTTCCCGCGCGCGGCCTCGGAGAGGACGCTTGCGAGCTTGTCCTTCGCGCCGATCCACAATCCCTCGAAGGCGACGAGGTGCTGGATCTTGCCGAGGAACCAGGGGTCGTAGGCGCCGACCTCGCACACCCGCTCGAGCGTCCAGCCGCGGCGGAACGCCTCGGCCGCGAGGAACATGCGGCGGTCGGTCGGGAACCTGAGCTCCTGCTCGATCATCGCGTCGGTCCACTCCGTCGCCTCGCCGGGGGGCCGCGGAAGCTCGAGGCCCCAGCGGTCCGTCTCGAGGCTGCGGATCGCCTTGAGGAACGACTCTTCGAAGGTGCGGCCGATCGCCATGACCTCGCCCGTCGACTTCATCTGCGTGCCGACGCGGCGGTCGACGTTCCGGAACTTGTCGAACGGCCAGCGGGGGATCTTCGTGATGATGTAATCGAGCGCCGGCTCGAAGGAGGCGGGCGTCGTGCGCGTGACCGAGTTCGGGATCTCGTCGAGCGTCATGCCGACGGCGATCTTCGCGGCGACGCGGGCGATCGGGTAGCCCGTCGCCTTCGACGCGAGGGCCGAGGAGCGCGAGACGCGCGGGTTGACCTCGATCACGCGGACGTCGCCCGTCGCGTGGTTGAAGGCGAACTGCACGTTGCAGCCGCCCGCGATCTTGAGCGCGCGGATGATCTTGATCGCGCTCGTCCGCATGCGCTGGTGATCGGCGTCGGAGAGCGTCTGCGCGGGGGCCACGACCATGCTCTCGCCGGTGTGGACGCCCATCGCGTCGATGTTCTCCATGTTGCAGATGATGATGCAATTGTCGACGCCGTCTCGCATCACCTCGTACTCGAACTCCTTCCAGCCGAGCACGCTCTCCTCGATGAGGACCTGTTTGATGCGCGAGTAGATGAGGCCGCGGCCCACGATCTCGCGGAGCTCCTCCTCGTTCCACGCGATGCCGCCGCCCGTGCCGCCGAGCGTGTAAGCGGGGCGCACGAGGACGGGATAGCGGCCGCCGAGCCGCTCCGCCACGATGCGCTTCGCGTCGGCGTAGGTGGTCGCGACCTCGGCGATGGGGCACTGCTCGCCGATGGATTCCATCGCTTTCTTGAAGAGGTCGCGGTCCTCGCTCTTCTGGATGCTCTCGAGCGTCGTGCCGAGAAGCTCGCAGCCGTGCTTCGCGAGGATGCCCTTTTCGGCGAGCTCCGAGGCGAGGTTGAGCGCCGTCTGGCCACCCATGCCCGCAAGGAGCCCGTCGGGCTTCTCGATCGCGAGGATGCGGTCGAGCGTTTCCACCGTGAGCGGCTCGACGTAGACCTTCCCGGCCATCCCGGTGTCGGTCTGGATCGTCGCGGGGTTCGAGTTCACGATGACCGTCTCGTAGCCTTCCTCGCGCAGCGCGAGGGCAGCCTGCGAGCCGGAGAAGTCGAACTCGGCGGCCTGACCGATGACGATCGGGCCGGATCCGATGATGAGGATCTTCCGGATGTCGGTACGCTTGGGCATCAGAACTCACCCCGGGAAGAGAAAGCGGATTGTCGCGAGAAGAGCGTCCGCGTCCGGGGGCGTCGACCCATGGGGACCTTAGGTCCATAGCGGGGGTCCCTATTTCAGGTTAACCCGCGGGGGTGGACGCGGTTGTCCCGATTCGGACGCCCGCGCCCACGCGCGCCCCGTTTGTCGACACGCGCGCGTCCGGACGCGACGCGGCGCTCCGCGTGGGGCGCGAGGATCCATCGGGCGCGGCGCGGCCCTACACGTGCTTCACGGCGCGGAAGCCCGCGTCGGCGGCTTCCTTCGGCGCCTCGCGCCCGCCGCGGTCGAGCCACAGGCGGTAGCGGTCGAAGAGGAATTCCGTGTCCTGCGGGCCGGGGCACGCCTCGGGGTGGTACTGCGACGAGAGCACGGGGAGGCGGCGGTGGCGCAGGCCTTCCACGGTGCCGTCGTTCGCGTTCACCTCCGTGATGATGACGTCCTCGGGGCACGAGGCCGGGTCCACCGCGAAGCCGTGGTTCTGGCTCGTGATATAGACGCGGCCCGTCTCGAGGTTCTTCACCGGCTGGTTCGCGCCGCGGTGGCCGAACTTGAGCTTGAACGTCTTAAGGCCGTACGCGAGGGCGAGGAGCTGGTGGCCGAGGCAGATGCCCTGCGTCGGATACTTCTCCATGAGGTCGCGGAGCGTGGGAACGGTGTACTTCACGATCTCCGGGTGCGACGGGTCGCCGGGGCCCGGCGAGAGGAAGATGCCGTCCGGGCGGAGCGCCTCGACGTCGGAAGCGCTCGTGTTCCACGGCACGCGGTAGACGGTGCCGAAGCGCTTCTGGAGGTTGCGGATGATGTTGTCCTTGACGCCCGTGTCGATGAGGACGACCGTCTTGTCGCCCTGGCCATCGTACTTGCGCGTGGTCTTCGTGCTCACGCCCGCGACGAGGTTCGTCGACTCCGGGTGCGGGCGGCGACGGAGCTCGGCGAGAAGCTCCTCGGCCGAGCGGTCCTCCGTCGTGATCGCCGCGAGGAGCGTGCCGCGGTCGCGCACCTTGATCGTGAGCGCGCGCGTGTCCACGCCCTCGATCGCGGGCACGCCCGCGTCCTCGAGGAAGCGGCTCACGGTCATCGTCGAGCCGCGGTGGCTCGGGCGCTTCGCGGCCTCGCGCACGACGAAGCCCCACGCCTTGACGCCGTCGGACTCGTTCGCGTCGGGGAGGATGCCGTAGTTGCCCACGAGCGGGTACGTGAGCATGAGGAGCTGGCCCGAGTAGCTCGGGTCCGTGAGCGCCTCCTGGTAGCCGGTCATCCCGGTGTTGAAGACAAGCTCGCCGTAGGCGGTCGCGCGCGCGCCGAAACCGCTGCCTTCGACGACGGTTCCATCTTCGAGGACGAGGCGGGCACGCATCGCTGTAGACCCACCCTGCATGATGGGTCCCCGAAATAAGCGTTGCCCCGGGACGGCTTGCGCGCCCGTTCGGCCGCATGCGCCGCGCCGTCGCCGCCACCCATATGAATCGGAGCGGGCGGAGGGCGCAGGCGATGGAGGAGATCGACGAACACGCGGCGTTCCATCTCGAGGAAGTGGGGATCCCGCCGCGCGACGCGCGGCTCCTCGTGCTCCTCGCGCGGCACGGCGCGGCGTCGACCCGCGAGATCGTGGCCGCGACCGGCCTCCGCCAGCCGCACGTGAGCGCGACGATGGCGCGCCTCGTGCGCCGCCGCTGGGTCGCCGTGGGCGGCGTCAAGGGACCCGGCGCGGGACGCCCCATGAACGTGTATCGCCTCGCGAAGGACCTCGCGCGCATCCTCGAGGAGGTGCGGCGCGCGGGCGAGGAGCGGCACGTGCGGAGCGCGAAGTTCCTCCAGCGCCTCGGGACCCCGCCGCGCCGCCCGTGGGCCGCCGACGCCGCTTCGGATCCCTCGCGGACGCCCACAGAAGGCGCGACGTGACCCCGACAGGATCGGGCAACCTTCTTCATTTGGGAAGCCTCCGACGAAGCGAGGCTCCCTCGTGCGTCCGCTTCTCGTCTTCACCTTCGTCCTTCTCCTTGCGGCCGGCCCCGCCGCATCCCGGATCACGAGCTTCGACTTCGCGCACGAGGCGGGCGAGCCGCACCGCGCCGCGCTCGATGCTGCGGGTCAGATGAACTGCGTACGGGAGGCGATCGACCGCGCCGCGACCGAACGGTGCGCGCTCGAGGCCACGGGCGCGGATTTCAACGAAGGGGTCGTGGAGGGCTTCCGCCTCCTCGAGGCCTGGCACACGACGTTCGTCGGCCTCTATCAGGACGGCACGACCGGGCACGCGTCCGTCGGCCTCGGCGGGTACGGCTCGAACACGGAGCGCAACTTCGGCCTCCCGGATCTCATCCCTCCCGGCGCGAGTCGATTCTTCGCCTGGTCGGGCTTCTGGAACGACCTGAACGGGAACCGGGTCCTCGACCTTGAGGAGACCGCGAACCCGCAGCAGCCGAGCAACCCCACGCGGGGACCGAACCACGAGTGGGCCCGGTCGCCCGAGCCCGTCGTTGCGTACCTCGAGCCCGGAAGCCACCCCGGCTTCATGAGCGCGAGCGCCGCCGCCGAGGGCACGCCCGACATCCGCTTCGTCGACCGCGTCTTCTCGTACCCGCACCACGAGCAGGAGCCCGCCCCCGGCCCCGTGCTCTTCCTCGAAGGCTCGCTCCTCTCGCCGGTCACGATGACCACCGTTTCGGCCGCCATCCTCGCCCCCGACGGCGCGACGCCGTACACGCTGCGAACGAACTCGCGCGTGGATGTCGACCGCTACGTGGCCGTTGCACCGGGCCCTGTCGCCTCGCTCTATGCGGCAACGCTCGGGCCCATCGTGACGCCGAACCAGAGCCCGACGCTCGGAGCCTACCGGGTCGAACTGCCGCCGCTCGGCGGCACCGGCCTTGAATCGACGGCGGGCCCCGCGTACGCCGCGCTCTACGCGTCCTACCCCGTCGAACACGCGCCCGACTCGATGTCCACGGCCGCCGGCCGGCACGCCGACTTCGTCTCGAATTACGCAGGTTGGATCGACCTTCTTCCGCGCTCCGGATACGCGGAAGGCTCGAGCGTGTTTCAGGCGACTGCCTACACCCTGCGCGTCGGCGGCACGGGTTCGAGCCTCGGCCGCGGCGTCGATGGAGGACAGGCCGTCCTCCCGGGCGCGCTCCTCCACTTCGAACTCCGCCTCGGTCTCTGGAAGGACATCGACGGCGATGGGTTCGTCGGCACCGCGAGAGCGGGCGACGCTTACGAGAGCGGCACGCGACCCTCGCCCGACGACTACCACAATGCTCGCGGCGAGTTCTTCGGCACCGTCGCCCGCTACCCGAGCCTCTCCTCGAAGGAGAAGCTCTTCGCGACGCTCGTCCCCGACGAATCGTGGGGCCCGGGCGGCGTGCGGTTCGTCGGACGCGGCGAGGGAGAATCGCAGCAGGCGCCGAACGGCGGCACCACGCCCGTGAAGGTGGCCCTCGGCTTCGACCCGCGCTCGCCGGGCCTGTACACGAGCCACACGATGTTCTTCCCAGCCGGCACGCTCGAAGGCGGCTTCACCGTCTGCATCGAGCCGGTGCTCATCCACTACGTCGATGCCGCCGGTGTCGAAGTCCGCGAGACCCTCAAGGACTGCGACCGCTTCGAGCGCCTCGCGTGATCAGGCCACGCGCGCCGCGACGAGGTCCGCAAACGCGTCCGTCGAGAGCGTCCCGCCCGCATCGCGCGTGCGTCCCTCCGCGAGCGCCGCCCGGACCGCGTCCTCGACGCGGGCCGCGTCCCTCGCGAGGCCGAGGTGCCGGAGCATCATGGCCGCGCTGAGGATCGTCGCGGTCGGGTTCGCGAGGCCCTTGCCCGCGATGTCGGGGGCGGAGCCGTGCACGGGCTCGAAGAGCGCGTGCTTCGGCCCGTACGACCCGGACGGCGCAAAGCCGAGGCCGCCGACGAGGCCCGCGCATTCGTCCGAGAGGACGTCGCCGTAGAGGTTCATCGTGACGATGACGTCGAAGCGCTTCGGGTCCCGCACGAGCTGGAGCGCGCAGTTGTCGACGAGCATCTCGCTCGTCTTGATCGAGGCGCGCTTCGCGGCCTCCTCGTAGAAGACGCGGCGGAACAGGCCGTCGGAGAGCCGCAGCACGTTGGCCTTGTGGACGACGGTGACCTCGCGGCGCTTCTCGCGGACGGCGAGGTCGAGCGCGAAGGACGTCACGCGGCTGGAGCCGCGCTTCGTGATGCGGCGGAACGTCGTGACGCCTTCCGCGTCCTCCTCCTCGGGGCAGTTGTACATGCCCTCGGAGTTCTCGCGCACGAGAAGGAGGTCGAGACCGGGGACGAGGCACGGCTGGCCCCAGTCCTTCGCGGGGCGCAGGTTCGCGTAGAGGTCGAGGGCCTGCCTCAAGCGCAGGATGACGCTCTTGTAGTCGGGGTCCTCGTGGGCCAACGGCGAGGTGATCGCGCCGAAGAGGACCGCGTCGGCGCCGAGCGCCGCGTCGAGGGTCGCCTGCGGGAGGTAATGGCCCGTGCGCTTGCGGCACGCGAGGCCCGCGTCGGCCTCCGTGTAGTCGACGGGCGGCGCGACGGCGTCGAGGACGCGCCGCGCGGCCGCGACGACCTCGGGCCCGATACCGTCGCCGGGGATGACGCAGACGCGCTTCACGATCCGCCTCCCTTCGCGCCGAACTTCTTCTTGAGGTGCTCGATGAGGCCGCCGTCCTCGACGATCGCGCGCACGTCGTCCGGGATGCCGCGGCCCTGGACAACGGTGCCGCGCGTGAGGTTCGTGATGCGGCCCGTCGCGAGATCGACCTCGATCTCGTCGCGGTCCTCGATGCCCGAGACGTCCGCTTCGAGCACGGGGAGCGCGAGGTTGATCGCGTTGCGGTAGAAGATGCGCGCGAAGGTGGGCGCGATGACGCAGCGGATCCCGGCCTGCTTGATGGCCATGACGGCCTGCTCGCGCGAAGACCCGCAGCCGAAGTTCTTGCCGGCGACGACGAAGGCCGCGGCCTTCGCGCGCTTCGGGAGGTCGGGGGATTCGCCTTCGAAGACGTGGTCGCCGAGGTGGTCCCAGTCCTGCATGAAGCGGGCGGGGATGATGACGTCGGTGTTGAGGTCGTTCCCGAGGCGCAAGACCGGGCCGCGCATGCGGCCCGATCCGGGCCCCCCTTCAAAACCCTTAGCGTAGACGCGCTGGGTTTCGAGGATCCCGGCCCCGGACCGGGACCCGACCCCCGGACCCGGGCCCGTCACCCGGTCCCGGTCCGGGGCCGGGATCCTCGAAACCCAGCGCGTCTACGC
>DATLGO010000047.1 GCA_035540375.1 Candidatus Thermoplasmatota archaeon | reverse complement strand
CCTTTTAATGGGCGAACAACCCCACCCTTGGCAGCTGCTGCACCACCAGGATAGGGAGAACCGACATCGAAGTAGCAAGCCTCCAGGTCGATATGGGCTCTTGCTGGAGACGACTCAGTTATCCCCGTGGTAACTTTTCTGTTATCTCTGACCCCCACCAGGGAGGTACAGAGGTTCGCTAAGCCCTGCTTTCACAACACGGATCCTTGTTGGGCGGATCCGTGTAAAGCAACCTTTTGCCTTTGCACTCTACGGCCGATTCCTGACCGGCCTGAGGTTGCCATTGGGCGCGCTTGATATCTTTTCGAGCGCGTGGCGCCCCACCCAAACTGCCCACCTACGGGTGTCCTGCCGAAGCAGTAAGCGGTACGGATTCACAAGGGCGGTGTTTCATCGTCCCATTCCCCGGAACCGGAATTCCGGGTTCGGCGGTCCCGCCTACCCTACGCATGCAAATCCATACTGCAACCGCAGGCTGCAGTAAAGCTCAACGGGGTCTTCGCTTCCCTTAGGAGCGTACTAGACTGTGCGCTAGTACTGTTGTTTTCACCGGGTTGTTTGTGGGGACAGTAGCGCCCTCGTTGGACCATTGATGCAAGCCGCCAATTAAGCGGCAAGGTATTACGCTACCTTAAGAGGGTCATAGTTACCCCCGCCGTTTAGCGGTCCTTCGTCCGGTTGTACCCGGTTTTCAGATACCGCCACTGGGCAGGATTCAGCGACCATACACACCGTTTCCGGCTTGCGGTCACCTATGTTTTGGTTAAACAGTCGGAGCGCCCTTGTCACTGCGACCAGTCACTTTCGTGGCTGGCACCCCTTATCCCGAAGTTACGGGGCTAATTTGCCGAGTTCCCTCACAAACGTTAATCCCGACACGCCTTGGCCTTCTCAGCCAGGGGCACCTGTGTCAGATCTTGGTACGGACACAGCGTGCGACCCTGCAGAAATTTTCACGGGCACCAGGCATCACCAGAACCCGCCCGAAGGCGGGCCTTGCGCGCATTCACCCCGTTCTCTACATTACGTATCTCCCGAGGTTTCGGCGATTCGCCACGGCGACAGCCGTGGTCCAGCTAGCCCGATGCGTCAATCTGCAGGCAAAACACGCTATGGTGCAGGAATATTAACCTGCTTCCCTTTCGACCGTGCCGGTTAAGGACGGCCTTAGGACCGACTAACCCTCGACTGACGAACATCGTCGAGGAAACCTGGCCCTTTCGGCGGAGCCGATTCTCACGGCTCTATGCTGTTACTTACACCAGGATTCTTATCCGAACGCGCTCCACAGGACCTTAAAGCCCTGCTTCGACGCACGCACGGCACCTCCCTACCCAACTCCCTAAGGAGTGGTGGAGTATCGGGGGCCGGCTTAGCCCCGTCCATTTTCCGGGCCCATGATCTCGACCAGTGATCTGTTACGAACTCTTTAACGGATTGCTGCTTCTAAGCACACCGTCTAGTTGTCTAAGACCATGGACACCGTTCGATTTTTAACACTTAGCCGGCACTTGGGGCCCTTAACTCCACGCTGGGTTATTCCCCTTGTGGACTACGAGATTACCCCAGTAGCCCTCACTGCCCCGGATCTACGATGGTGGCACGTTTGGAGTTTGACAACCCACCGAGCGGTTTCCCGCCCTAAATGGGTAATCAGTGCTCTACCGCACCACCGATCTCCCCGGAGGTCTGCCTGCGAGCAGTCTCGGGAGGAACCAGCTATCCCCAGACTCGATTGGACTTTCACCCCTATACCCAGGTCAACCCAAGGATTTGCACATCACCAAGGGGTCGGACCTCCACCCCACTTTCGTAGGGCTTCATCCTGCCCAGGCATAGATCGTCTGGCTTCGGGTCTCGCTCCAGTGACTCCAGGCGAGCGCACCTCGCCCCTCGTGGATACTGCGGGCTTGTCGCTTTCGCTTCGGCTCCGGCGTTTCACGCCTTAACCTCGCCACTGGATGGAACTCCCTGGCCCGTTTTTCAGAACGTACGGGAAGACACTGCTCCACGGGATCTCTCCCGCTTCGTCGCTTTCATGCCATTCCCAAGCTGTAGCCGTATGGTTTCAGGGTCTTTTCACTTCCCGTCAAGGGTGCTTTGCAGCGTTCACTCACGTTACTACTGCACTATCGGTCTCGAGACGTGTTTAGGGTTCGAGGTTGGTGCCCCCGAATTCACACGCGATTTCCAACGCATGCTACTCAGGAACTCCGGAATCGTCCTTTCGTGTACCTCTACGGGGCTATCACCCTCTGTGGCGCTGCGTTCCAGCAGACTTCAAGTTAGCGGGTCGGACGTACCCGGGTCCACAAATCCACATTTCCATGGCCTCTCGACCACGGATTCGGATTGCCCTATGCCGCTTTCGATCGCCTTTACTAACGGCATCTCATTGATTTCTTTTCCTCTGCCTACTAAGATGCTTCAATCCGGCAGGTTACCGTACCCGAAGGGTATGACACCCGAAGGTGTCTGGATGTCCAATTCGGCGATCCCCGGATCAGAGACTCCATGCGTCTACCCGGGGCATTTCGCAGCTTGGCACGACCTTCTTCGGCGCTCGAGCCGAGCCATCCTCCATACGGCGCGTAACAGCCGCCTAGCGTGTTGGCTCAACTAACTTCCAGGTTGCGTTTGCGTTCGACCATCATCGGACCGCGCGCGCCGGAGGCGCGCGTCTCACGTCCTAGGCCGGTGAGCGACATTCGAGCTTCAGCTCGTTTGCCGCTTTCCAAGGTGAATTCCTTTGGAATGTGACTTGGAGGCCGCCGGGATGGCAGCCTCCTTATTTGAAACTTCCGAGGGCCGGCGCGACCGCCTTGCGAGTGGACACGTCGGGATTTGAACCCGAGGCCTCTACCTTGCAAGGGTAGCGATCTACCAGCTGATCTACGTGCCCAGGATGACTGGGGGCGTAGCGCTCGGAAGCGGTTCGAGCCAGAAAGGGCAGGTGTGTCCGTGCGAGCGGACTTTGGTGCTTGCTTCACCCTGTCAACGTCTCCGGTCACGACCAGCGTGACCAGCAGACGCAAGGTTTGTTTTTCTTAGGAGGTGATCCATCCGCAGGTTCCCCTACGGATACCTTGTTACGACTTAACCCTCCTTGCAGAGCCCAAGTTCGAATGTCCCAGATGAGACACCCTCACTTGGACCCTACTCAGATGGTTTGACGGGCGGTGTGTGCAAGGAGCAGGGGCATATTCACCGCGCCATTTTGAGACGCGATTACTACGGAATCCAGCTTCATGAGGGCGAGTTTCAGCCCTCAATCCGAACTACGAACAGGTTTCGGGATTGCCTTCGCCTCTCGGCGTCGATACCCATTGTCCTGTCCTTTGTAGCGCGCGTGTAGCCCGGGACATTCGGGGCATACTGACCTACCGTTGCCCTATCCTTCCTCTGACTTAGCGCCAGCGGTCTCCCCAATGTGCTTGCCAACCGGAGTTGACAGTGGCAATTGAGGATAAGGGTCTCGTTCGTTATCTGACTTAACAGAACGCCTTACGGTACGAACTGACGGCGGCCATGCACCACCTCTCCATAATTCAGGCAAGGCCTTCAACCTGGCCCACATCAAATGGTCGATCCCGGTGAGCTTTCCGGCGTTGAATCCAATTAAACCGCACGCTCCTCCCGTTGCGGTGCTCCCCCGCCAATTCCTTTAAGTTTCAACCTTGCGGCCGTACTCCCCAGGCAGCGAGCTTAACAACTTCTCTCCGGCACCGGGTGCCCGCGTAGGACTCCCGACACCAAGCTCGCAGCGTTTACACCCTGGACTACCCGGGTATCTAATCCGGTTTGCGCCCCAGGGCTTCGTTCCTCACCGTCGGAGCCGTTCTACTCGAACGCCTTCGCCACCGGTAGTCCCCCGAGGATTACAGAATTTCACCTCTACCCCCGGAGTACTTTCGAGCTCTCCCGGTCCCGAGTCCGGCAGTCTACCCGCACTTCGAACGGTTAAGCCGTTCGATTTACACAGGCATTTACCGGACAGGCTACGAACGTTTTAGGCCCAATAATAACGGCCACCACTTGGGCTGCAGGTATTACCGCGGCGGCTGGCACCCGTCTTACCCAGCCCTTACTCTCCGTGTTTTTTAGACACGAAAACAGCCGACACGTTGTGCCGGCACTTGGTGTTCCCCCGTCGTGATTTCTCACATTGCGAAGTTTTCGCGCCTGCTGCGCCCCGTAGGGCCTGAACTCGTGTCTCAGAGTTCATCTCCGGGCGACGTCTCTCAACGCCCGTACGCGTCGAAGGCTAGTGAGGCCGTTACCCTCACTACAACCTGATACGCCGTAGAGCCATCCTAAGGCGCCGGGGCTTTCGCCCTGGAAGCGTTCCAGCATCCCAGGACTATGGGGTATTATCCTCAGTTTCCCGAGATTATCCCCCACCTTAGGGCAGGTTCTCCACGTGTTACTGAGCGGTCCGCCGAGGGCCGAACCCTCTCGACTCGCATGGCTTAAGCGAACACCAATAGCGGTGGTCTCTGGCAGGATCAACCAGAATTGGCAGGATGAAGCAAGTATCACCATCCACTCGCACGAGGCGTTGGATGCGGTACTTCTCACCACATTATGCACTGCTCTTTTGGCTCGAACCTCAGATCGAAGAGGTCACGTTTCCTCGCCGGCTTCATGCGCCTGGCGGGAATCGGGTTTCTCCGATCCTCACGAATTTGCGGATGTCCCGCGCCTTGGATCCCGGTCCTTCAACGCAGCCTCGAGGGCCGCTCAGCCGGGTACGATGCGCGGTTGCGGGCGGTCGGAACCGCCCCGCTTCCCGCATGGGAAGCAGCGCCTTATCGCGCTTTTCCTATAAGAGCGTTTGTCAGGTCGTTGGACGACCGTCGAACGCTCATCAACCCAAGCGTTTCACGCCTTGCGGCGCGGACTCTGGGTCAGTGATTGCGTGCCTCGCCACGCCCTCGCGGGCATGGGTCAGAAGCGCCCGGACCGAAGCCCAGGAGCAACCCCTGTACGCACGCATCCCATTTATACTTTTCTGGGACCCGGGCGCCAGGAATCACGGATGCGCACCTCCCCGTCGCCCGCAGGCCACGGATCAGCGGCGCCCCCTCGCCTCGCGGCTGGGGGGAAGGGGCTGAATGCAGCCCCCCGATATAATGGTTTGCTTGGCTGGATGCTCCCCTGGAGCGGCTCAGGCCGCCGTGGCCGCCGGCGGCGCCGTCGAGGACGCATCCAGGCGGGCGAGAAGGGCGGTGAGCGAGGCCGTCGCGTGGTAATGGACGAACTTGCCGTCGCGACGCTCCTCGACGAGGCGCGCGCGGATGAGCTTCTGGAGATGGTAGCTCACCGTGCTCTGCGGCAGCCCCATCTGCGCCGTGAGGACGTCCTGCGTGACGCCGGGCGCGGCCGTCACGGCGCGCGCGAGGAGCTCGGCCTTCGGACCCTTGAGGACCACGATCTCCATCTCGACGCCGCGATACTTGCCGTGGTTCTCGTAGAAGTGGCGCGACCGACCCACCCGGCGGCTCGTGATGCGGTGGTGCCGCTCGAGGAGCCTGAGGTGATAGACGACCGTGCCCCAGCTCTGCCGGCTCGCGCGATGCACGGCGCGCGCGCTGATGCCCGGATTCGTCTGCACGATGCGGAAGATCGCCGCCCGCACGTCGTTGTCGAGGATCTTCGGCTCCGCGAGCCGGGAATAGAGCGGGACGAGGGCCACCGTGGCGCCGTACTTCACCGTCGGCCAGAACCAGGCGGCGGCTGCAAAAAGCGCGAGTCCGCCGACGGCCGCCGCGACCTCGGCGGGGGCGACGACGGCGCGGCCCGCGAGGCTCACCGCGGTGATCTCGCCCGAGACGGACGATCCGAGCCGCTGGTCCACGACGTCCGCGTACGGGTCGAGCGTGGGGGAGGACGACGCGATGCGACGGGGCGCGAGCGCCAGCGCGCCCTCGATCACGAGCGCTCCGCCGTCGCTCTCGTAGCGGGTTCGCTCGACGTCGAGGCGACCGACGGCGTCGGTCCCCACGAGGGCACCGTCGACCGAGAGGACGGGCGCGGGCGCAAGCCACGTCACGGATGCGTCGTCCGAGGCAAGGGCGAGCGTCGCGCCGCGCGCCTTGATCACGACGTGCGAGAGCTTCGTCTCGGTGACGCCGGGCGCGACGACGCGCGTCGTGCGGCCGGTCTCGAACGTGTCGCCGCCCGCGGTCACGCGCCCGCCTTCGAGGAAGAGCGTGATCTCGCCCGTGAGGTTCACGCGCGTCGCGGCGCCCGCGATCGCGATCGCGTCGTCGACGACGAGCGCGAAGGTCGCGGGGTCGCCGTCGGGCGTCCCCTGCCACGGCGCGTCGCCCGCGCGCGCGACGTACGCGCGCGCGACGCCGAGAAGCGTCGCGTCGCGGGAGGCGAAGCGGGAACCTTCGCCGTACGTGCCAACGACGGCCGCGACGCCGCCGGAGGCGAGGCCCTCGACCGCCACGCGCTCATGCGCGTAGTGGCGCGCCTCGCGCGCGAAGTCGCCGCTGTGCTGCACGGAACCCACCGAGGTCTGGGTCCGCGTCACGTGGACGAGCTCGATCGCGCGGGCTTCTAGATAGATGGAGGCGCCCGGAGCGGGCGCGTCGAGGGCGCGCACCGCGAAGGCGCCGGTCTCGACGTCCGCGGTGACGGCCCCCACGAGGCCGGCCGCGCCTTCGAACGTGAAGGAGCCTTCGCCCGCCGCGGCGGAGGCCGCCGGGAGGGCGAGGACGAGGAGCAGGATGACGAGGGGCCTCCCTGGGCTCCGCATGCGCGCTCGATTCCGCCGGTCGGGCGATAAAGTTTCGCGTCCAATGAAGAATCCGTCACCGGGACCCCGCGAGCCCCGCTCCGACCGGGGAAAATCGCGGCGCGAGAAGCGGCAGGAGGATTTAAGACGCCGCAAGGCTGGTGTCGAGGCGGAGGCCACGTCTTGAACGCCCGCTCCGCCCTGCCCGCCGCCCTCGTCGCGCTCCTGCTCGCGGCCGCTCCGGCGTCCGCAGCCGGCGACGAGGCGACGCGCCTCTCCGTGTCGCCCCCTCCCAACGACGGGGACCGTTCCGAGGAGACGGGCGAGGACGGGAACCAGACGCGCGTCCGCGAGCCCTGCGCGAACGTCGTGCACGATCAGACGGCCTCCGGCCGGGAGTTCGTCGTGTACGCGCACGGCTCGTTCGGCTTCCGATGGACGCATCCGGCCACGGGCGCCCTCATGGTGCAGGTCACGCCGTACTGGTGCCTCCAGGGCGCCGCCATCCTGCCCCAGGCCAGCACGCCGTCGCTTCCCCTCGATCCCGGGGCGCTCGGGTCGCTCGACGACCCGCCGACGCTCCCGTGAGGCTCGCGCTCGGGCGGAAAACCGGGACCTGGAAAAAGCGGCCGTCCATGATCGCGCCGCGTCCAGGCCCCGACGAGGTTCGTTGCGATCGGTCATGCGCGCGCGACGCTTTCCCGTTTGTCGTCCAAGATTGGGTCAATCACGCCGCAAGGGGAATCCTCACGAGGCTCTCGCTCGCGAGCCGTCCATTCTCGTAGATCGTCATCCACCGCTCGACAGCGTCGCCGCTCACGCTGTAAGAGGCTTGGCAGTTGCATCCCATGAAAAGGAGAAGCGGAAGGCGACGCCATGAAGGTGTCGCCTTCCGCGCGCGCCCTTACCGGTGCTTCCGGTGGAGCGCGAGGGCCGCGATCGCGAGGACCGCGACGGCGGCGACGCCCGCGAGCCCGGGGGTCGGGAGGGGCTTCCCCGGGAGCTTGCCGGGCGCCGCGTCCGGATCGTACGGGCCGAGGTTGCCGGCGCCGCCCTGGTAGGAGGCCGCTCCCTGGCGGGTCGCCCCGTCCCCCGAGGCGCGCGCGAGGTCGTTCGAGGGCGCCGAGGGCGCGTCCGAGACGCCGCCCGCGGTGGACTTCTCGCGGGTCTCGTGGCCGACGCTCGCATCCGAGACCGCGTAGTACGGGTACGGCGCGTACTTCGGCGTGCCCGGCTCGAGCACGACGTCGAAGCGCACCGCGCCCTCGCCCTTCTCGATCTCGCGGATGACGGTCTTCTGGAAGTAACCGTCCGCGTGCGCGTTCACGATGTGGTAGCCGGGGCGCACGAGGATCTTGTAGCTCCCGTCCTTGTCGGCCTGCGCATGGCCCCATTCGCCCGTGTCCTCGTTCTGGATGTTGATCCAGGCGTGCGGGATCGCCTTCTTCGTGGCGCCGTCCACGATGTAGCCCACGAGCGGGATGCTGGGGGCGGGCTTCGGCTTGAGGTCGATCGTGATCTCGCGCTCGCCCGACTCGAGGCGCAGCGAGAGGATCCACGTGTAGTACGCGGGTCCGCCCGAGGGCGCGGGCATGATGCCGGGCGCCGCGACGCGGGTCGCCGCGACCTCGCCCTCGCCGACCGCGATGTCGTCCGAAGCCGTCGCGTCGGTCGCTTCGAGGGTGACCCGCCCGACGCCCCAGCTGTGGACCGAGATCTGGGTGAAGCCGGGCAGCGTGCGGATCTCGAAGCGCCCGAGGCGGTCGGTCTGCGTGCCGTTCCAGCGGCTCCATTCAAGGTTCTGGATCGACACGTGCGCGTTCTCGATCGGGAGCCCGGTCGACGCGTCGCGCACGACGCCGCGGACCACGACCGTCTCCTTCGGCACCGGCTCGAGGGCGAGGTCGAGCGCCTTCTCGTCGCCCTCGGCGAGCGTCACCTTCTCGTGGAGGTAGGCGTAGTTCGAGGCGGAGACGGCGATCTGGTGGGCGCCCGCATACACCGCGAAGCGGTAGCGCCCGTCCTCGCCCGTCGTCATGGACGCGTGGTCCGAGGGATATTCGGCGCAGCATCGGATCGGCTCCGACGCGGGCTTCTCGGATCCCGCCGCGGGGTCCACGAGCGCCGCTTCGGGCGGCGTCGCGGGCTCGCCGCGCTTCGTCGACCAGTCGGGCGAGATCGAGACGTGCGCGCCGGCGATCGGCTTGCCCGTCACGGCGTCCACGACGACGCCCGAGACGACCGCGTCCTTCGGCGGGAACGGCTTCAGCGCGATCGCAAGAGGCGCGGCGGCGTCGCTTGCCGACCACTTCAGATCGTACGTGTGGTGGGCCTGGTCGGCCGCGACCACCTGCAGATGGCCCCGGTCTCCCGGAACCTCGATCCGGAACACCCCGTTCTCGTCCGTCTTGGTTTCGTCATAATGGCGGTTGTCGGCGGTCTCGCCCTGCCAGCTCGAGACGCGGATGTACGCGGCGAGGGGCTTCCCCGTCTCCGCGTCCGTCACCGTCCCTTCGAGGATCGTCGTCGATTGTGCGAAGGCCGTTTGCGGGGCGAAGGCCACGAGTCCCGCCACCAAGATGACGAGAACCGCGCCCGTCGAAGTCGAACCGAGGCTCATGCGGGTCACGACGTTGGAGTGGCGGCCTGACTTTATATAATGCCGGACCCCGTTGGGGCGGCTCCCAACGGTTCCGGGCTTTCCGCCGCAGGCGGCCGGGACGGGCCCCCGACGCCGGGCCGCGCCTGGGGGGACCCGCGTCCGAGGGCCGGTGCCGGGCGTCGGGACCGGGCGCCGACCGCCGGGCGGCGGACCGGGTCCGGGACCGGGATTCGGGACCGGGCGCCGGGCGTCGGGTCCGGGCATCGGGTGCCGGGTCCGGGACCGGGACCGGGACCGGGTCCGGGGCCGGGACCGGGATTCGGGACCGGGCGCCGGGCGTCGGGTCCGGGCGTCGGGTGCCGGGTCCGGGATTCGGGACCGGGTCCGGGACCGGGACCGGGATTCGGGCCCGGGTCCGGGCGTCGGGACCGGGTCCGGGACCGGGACCGGGATTCGGGCCCGGGTCCGGGCGTCGGGACCGGGTCCGGGCGTCGGGACCGGGATTCGGGCCCGGGTCCGGGCGTCGGGACGGGGTCCGGGACCGGGACCGGGACCGGGACCGGGACCGGACGCGGTTGCCCCTCGCGCAGAGAGCGGGGACAGCGCGAGCGGAGCGAGCGCCTACCCCTCCGTTCTACCAGGAAAGCGGGGATGGGCGCGCCAGCGCCCCCAAGAGGGCGGTCGAAGACCGCCCGAGGCCGAGCGAAGCGAGGCCTCCACCGGCGCAGGGCGCAGCCCTGCGCTAGAACTCCATGAGGCTCCTCTGCCGCGTCGGCCGCCAATCGATGTCGAGCCGCTCGAGCACGGTCTCGACGAGGCCCTTGTAGTAATCGAGGTCGAGGTCGGCGAGGCTTTCGGGCGAGACGACGTCGTACCCGCGGCTCGTCTTCACGTATTCGAGCTGCTCGCCCTTCTTCGGCATGCGGCCCGTGCGCTCGTGGACCTTGCGCGCGACCTGGGCGCCGACCGCGTTCGCGGCCGCGTAGTCCGCGAGATCCTTGCCGAGGCGCACGCGCATCACGAAGTCCGCGGGGTCGTACTTCGCCATGTCGAAGGCCTCGCGGCCGACGGCGCGCGCGTCGCCGCCCGTGAGCAGGGCCTTGGAGACGCGGTCGAGCGTCTTGTCGAAGACGCCGCAGAGGGAGGAGCCCTTGAACGCGATGCCGTGCTTCTCGACGCGACCGTCCTTGTGGAGGAGGAGGTACGATTTGCGCTGGTGGAAGTAGCCGGCCTCGAACGATTCGGCCTCGATGCGGGTGTAGTTCTCGCCGCCGAGCTCGCGCGAGACGAAGTCCGCGACGACCGCGTTCAGGCGCTCGATGTCGGGCTTCGCCGCCGTGTACACGCCGTCCGTGTCGGTCTCGATCTTGGCATCGCCGAGCTCGTCCTCGACCATGCGGATGAGGCGGCGCGCGACGCCGACGATCGCGATCGCGACGGGAAGGCTTCCGTAGCGCGCGAACGACGAGGCCATCACGCCGTAGATGCTGTTGAGGACGACCTTGATGACGTTCTGCTGCGCGTTCAGCCGCTCCTTCTCGACGGGATCCGCGGTCGCCTTCGCGCGCTTCTTGAGGTCGAGGCGCAGCGCGAGGAGGCTCGCGAGCTCCTTCGCCATGGGCGAGACGCCGGTGATCTCGACGAGATGGTTGATCCTGCGGCCGTCGTCCGGGATCGAGTAGATGCGGCGCTCGCCGTCCGACTTCACCGTGAAAGGCGCGAGCGGCTCGCTGCCGATGATGCGCGTGTTGTCCGCGCCGGTGCCGAGCGACACCATGATGCTCGGGTACATCGACGAGAAGTCGCACTTGTAGACGGGCGTGAAGAGGCCGCGCTGGTAGATCTCCACGATGCCGCCGACGAACGCCTCGCGCAGCCCGCCCGCGTCGCCCGCCTCGTCGCCGTCCTCCGTCGCGGACGGCCCGAAGTAGAGGCCGCGGTACCGCTCGCTGTTCTTGCCGTCGGACACGATGGGCGGGTCCGCCTGGCGGAAGACGCGGCCCTGGAGAACCGTGACGTGGAAGGCCGGCGTCGCGCGGAGCACGACGTTGAGCGGCGCGCCGTAGAACTCCGCGAGCGCGACGAAGTTCTTCCAGTAGATGTTCGCGATGGACCGCGTGAGCGCGACGTCGCTCTTGTTGTATGCCGCGAGACGATCCGTGCCCACGAGCGACCGCGTGTCGCTCGTGTCCTCCTTCACGACCGGGTAGCCGAGCCACGCGGCGACGGTCTTGAGCCGGCGGTCCTTGATGCCGAAGAGCGTCTGGTCGAGCTTCACGGACTCGAAGACGTCGTACACGAGGCGGCCGTCAATGCGGACCTCGTTCTCGTCGTCCTCGTAGCTCGCGGCGCCCGAGCGCGAGAGGAGGCCCGTGTCGAGGCCGTTCTCGCGCATGCGCGCCACGATCATCGGGAGGTCGTAGCCTGTGACATTGTAGCCGACGATGACGTCGGGGTCGTAGGCCCGCACCTTCTTCGCGAAGGCGAGCAGGATGTCGCGGTCGGTCTTCCCGTCGCCGAGGACGCACTCCGGCTCGCCGGGGGGCGCGCCCTCCGTGCTCTCGGCCCATCCGATGCTGATGAGCGGGCTCTTCGCGGTCGGGAAACCCTGCCCGTCGGTGAGCTGCTCGATGTCGATGACGAGGAGCTTGAGCGGCGCGGTGTTCGCGAACTGGCGGTACCACGTCGGCGCGTCGATGAGGATGCGCTCGATGTACGCGACGTGGTCGTCCGCGGTCGCAAGCGCGGGGGCGCCGCGGGATTGGTCGGAGACGCCGCGCACGTTCTGGAAGTGGTAGCGGTACCACGTTTCAGGCGCAAGCGTCGAGAGGGGCCGCACCGTGACGCGCTCCTCCTTCGCGTAGCCGCCCGCGAGGCGCTCCTTGCGGTAGGCGTAGGGAAGGAAGGGGGCGGGCACCCGGACGCGCTTCCCGTTCGTCCAGAGGTCGACGAACTGGGCCTCCTGGCTGACGGTCCGGAAGGCCGCGAGGGGCACCTGCACGGGCGCTGGACTGCAAGGCCGCTACTTGGGCTTATGGGCGGGGGCGGTGCGACGAGGCGTTCAGGCCGGGATTTCCGGGGGTTCTTCGCGGGCCTTTTCCTCGGATTCGGCGGGCGCGGCCTCGCGGCGCCAGGGTTCGAGGCCCGCGACGGCCGCGACGAGGCCGCCGATCGCGAGCAGCACCGCCGCGAGGTCGTGCAGGCCGAGCCGCGCGAGGTCGAGGCCGCGCAGGGCGAGGACGCCGACGCCGAGGAACGCGGTCGCGGCGGAAACGAGGAGGAGCGAGGGGCGTCCCGTGAGCGCGAGGTAGCCCGCGACGGCGGCCCCGCCCGCGAGGGCCATGGTGAGGAGCACGGCGAGCCCCGCGGCGTACGCGAGCGCGAGGAGCGCGGCGCCCCCGAGCGCGGCGGCGACGGCGCCGAGCGTGAGCGCCGGGCTCGAGAGGGGGCGCTCTGGACCCTTCCAGTCGTCGGGGATGGAGGCGAGGAGACGGTCCTTCATCGGGCGACGACGGGGGAGGGGGTTTGAAAACGGTTCTCGAACGAAGGGCGAAGCGTCCGCCGCCCGGT
>DATLGO010000046.1 GCA_035540375.1 Candidatus Thermoplasmatota archaeon | reverse complement strand
GTCGTCGCTCGAGACGGACGTCATCGCGGGCTTCGGCGGCGGCGCGACGGGCGGCGGCACGCTGCCGGGCGTCCAGGCGGCGCCGACGCCCTGGGGCGTGGAGGGCGCCACGATGACGTCGGAGGCGACGGGATGCGGCGGGGCCGCGGGGGCGGCCCCGAGGCGCGCGGCGATGGACGGCGTCGGGACGGGCGCGGGCGCAGCCTGGACCGCGCGCCCCGGAAGCTCGATCGTGACGGCCGGCGCGGCCGGAGCGACCGCGGGCGCGAGGTCGGGCGCGACCAGGTCGACGAAGACGCGGCGCCCGAGTCGCTCGAAGTTTTGATCCGCGATGATGAAGGCGAGCTGGCAGTCCTTGATGCGGCCGTCGAAGACGGGCGCGAGGACCTGCCGGATCTGCTTCACGTCGTCGGGCGTGATCTGCGAGACCGAGGCGCGGGGGATCCGGATCGCGAGCGCGACGTGCGTCGCGGCGCGCGGCGCGCGGATGATCGTGTAGGCGTAGTTGCGGTCGAGGCGCTTCGCCATCTCCGAGGCGATCTCGCCGTCCTGGGACATCTGGTCGCGGATGTGGTCGCGGAGGATCCGCGGCTCGAGGCGCGTCGCCTTCTCCGTCCCGATGAGGACGATGTCCTTCAGATCCTTGATCTCATCGAGGCTCACGTAGAGCGCGACCTCGGCGAGCTCGTGAAGATAATCAGGCTTGGGTCGCGGCGTGCGGACGAGCAGGACGCGGCGACCGTTCTCGTCGACGATCTTGTAGCCGTACTCGACCGGGAGGGACTGGCGCGCCTCCTGGATCGTTGACATGGAGACGGGCGGACCGTCGTCTCTCAGCATCGGCATGTGTGCATCCCGCTCGGACAGGGAGACGGGAGGTATTTGGGGGTTGCGAAGTGGAAATGGCGTCGCGAAAAGGGCCCCCGCGAGTCTCGTTCCCCGGGCCCGGCGGCTCGCCGCCTCCTCGCCCGCTCAGGGCGCCCTCGGCGTTTGTGAAGAAACCCTTATCTCCCAGGCCGGTCGCCTATGGGATTGGAGCAAGCCGTGAGCCCTGCGTCCCCCCGGGGGCGACTGCGCCCCTGAAGCACATCGGTCTCCAGACTTCGGATTTCGACGTCTACTACGAGATGGTCCGCGTCTTCCGGGAACGCGGCGTGCCCTTCCTGTCCCTCGTGGATGGCGAAGAAGTGCCCGCGAGCGTCGGCGTCATCGTGACCTCCGACGGCGAGGCCGCCGATATCAACTTCCCTGAGGTCGTCTCCTACACGACTCCGGAGGAGACGCTCGCCGCGGCGATCCGACTCCTGTCCGGCAAGCGCGAGTACGCGCGCATCGTCATCGGCATCGACCCCGGCGAACGCCCCGGGGTCGCGGTCCTCGGCGACGGGCGTGTCCTCGATTCCTATCAGGCGCGATCGCCCGAAGCCGTGATCGAAGGCGTCGCGAAAGCGCTCTCGACGCTCGTGGCGGAGCGCTACCTCGTGCGCATCGGACACGGCGCGCCGACCCTGCGCAACCGCATCATCCATTCCCTCCTCCGCCTCGAGGTACCGCTCGAGATGGTGGACGAGACGTCCTCGACCCCATCGTCGTACCGCACGAGCGCGGAGCGGGACACGGTCGCCGCCGCGGCCATCGCGCTCGCGAAAGGCATGGCCATCACGGTCCAGGATGTGCCGCTCAGCGAGCCGAGCGACGGCGAGCTGCGCGACATCCAGCGCAAGAGCCGCCTCGCTTCCTACGGTCGGCTCACCATCTCGCGCCGCCTCGCGCGCAGCGTCGCGATGGGCCGCATCACGCTCGACGAAGCCGTCCAGCGCATGGGCAAGACCGGCGGGACGTGACGCGTTCGACGGCTGCGTTCACGCGCGCGACGGGCGCTTGGCAGCCTTCGCGAGCGCGACCTCGTGATCGCCCCACGACGCGCACGCGACATCGAGCCTCTCGAACCCGAGTTCGGACCAAGCCGGCTTGAGCGCGTCTCCGACGTCGACCGTCGCGCCGTCGTTCGAGAGTCCTACGGCGACCGCGTGGAGGTCCGCCTTGAGGCCGGTGCCGATCACCTTCGTGAAAGCCTCCTTCACGCACCATGCGCGCGTGGCCTTCACCGGATCCGCGCCGAAGCGCGCGCGCTCGGCCGGCGTGAACGCCTCCTCGAGCCACGACGCTCTGCGGGTCTCCGTCTTCTCGACGTCGAGACCGAACCGCGCGGTGGCGTCCGTCCAAGCGCAGGCGGCGGCCCAGCCGGGCGCGTGGCTGATCGTGACGAAGCACGCACCGGCTTCGGCGGGAGCCTCGACGCGGCGGCCGCCTGCGGGGTCCGGAAGGATCTCGATCGAGGTCCACGCAAGCGGTCGACCGAGGGCGGCCCGCGCGGCCGCCTTCGCGGCCAGCGTCGCGGAAAGCCAGTCGCGCCGGCGCTTCGGGATGTCAAGCGCGTCAAGCGCGGCCTGCTCGCGCGCAGACAGGATCGCGCTTGCGCCCGCGACTTCGGCGTCGTCGAGGATGGGGAGTCGGAAGACGGACGCCCCGCCGACCTCGAGGCGCTCCGCGCCCAAGGGATCCGCCTCGGCGAGCGCGCCCGCGTTCGCGCCGACCGTGACGAGGTCGAGTCCCTCGATCCGGATGGCGACGCGGCCCCCGTCGTCGATCAACTCCGCGTCGAAGCGGTGGCCATCGTTCGCGGGCGAAGGGCCGAGGGCCTTCACGACCACGCGCGTCGCGGGGCCGGCCTCGTGCCACGTGATGCGGGCCGCGGCGCGCGGGAGGCCCATCTCGCCGCGAACCGCGAGGGACCAGAGACCCGCGGCCTGGAGCGCGGCTTCGATCGCGAGAGGATCCGTCTCGCCCGTCTCGCGGCCCGGCCGCAGCGCGGCCGCGAGGCTGTCGAAGCGGAGGCCCGTCACGCGCGCGATGACCTGGAAGCTCGGGCCGTGGAACATGAGCGGACCATAGAGCGCGGCGGGCCCGGCGCTCCACCCGCCCTCGGGCGCGGCGAGGGTCCCGGGCGCGGCCTTCGGCCGGACGCCCGTCGCGAGCGTCGCGTCCGCATGCCGCCGCGGCGCCGGCGTCGCGCCCTTGGGCGCGGCGGGCGTCGTCTCGAGCGAAGCCGCGAACCCGCCGCCGTTCGGAGCGAGCGAGACGCGCGCCTCGACCGGCTGGTCCCGCAGGAGCTTCACGGGATAGCGCCACGCCACGTTCTCCGCGACGCTGACGGCGGCGCCCGAGGCGGCGCGCGTTTCAATCGCGAAGCGTTCGAGCGTCATGACGCCCGGGAGCACCGGCGTGCCGTCGATGCGGTGGTCGGCCAGGAAGGACGCGGCCGCCTCGAGGCGCCAGGTCGATGACGCCGTTGGCGCCGCAGCGGGCGCGGACGCTTCAAGCGCGCCGAGGGCGCGGGACACCACGACCTCGCTCGGTCCGCGCCGCATCGAGAAGGCCTCGGCCACGAACGCGGCGACCCCTTCCTCGGTCGAGATGGGCTCGACGCCGACGCTCGCGAGCACCGTGAGCGTGCTTCCGCGCGTCGCCATGCCCGTCTCGCCCCAGGCCGTCCAGTCGACGACGCGGGTCGCGGGTCGCGTTTCCGCGAGAGAAGCGAGGAGCGCGTTCGCGGCCGAATAATCCACTTGGCCCGCGTTCCCGAAGCGGCCCGCGATGCTGCCGAAACAAAGGAGGCCGGCTTCGGGCGCGCGCGCCTCGAGCGCCACGACGAGGTGGAGCGCGCCCATGGCCTTCGGCACGAAGACGCGGAGGAAGGCCTCGTCGCTCTTGTCCTCGAGGAGCTTGCTCTCCTCCGTGCCCGCGCCGTGCACGACGAGCGCGAGACGGCCAAGCGCGGAGGCTTCGGCGACAAGCGACTGCACATCGTCGCGCGAGGCGACGTCACCGCGGACGTAGCTAGCGTCGGCCGCCCCGGCGTCCCGGAGCGCGGCGAGCGTGCGCGCGGCTTCCGCTGCACGGCGCGCGGGCGCGAGGGCGCGCTCGACGGCGACGGGCGTCGCGCGCTCGCCGCGCGCGGTGAGCTCGGCGCGGGCGCGTTCGCGCGCGGCGTTCCAGTCGGCCTCGGTGCGGCGCGCGAGCGCGTCGGCGTCGTCGGGAAGCGTCGTCCGGCCCGAGAGGACGAAGCGCAGGCCCGGCTTCGCGCGCGCAAGACCGATGGCGCAGGCGGCGGTGATGCCGGTCGCGCCGCCCGTGAGGAGCACGACGTCCCCGGCGGCGATGGAGGCGGGATCGGGCGACGGCGCCTCGTCGACGAGGATGGCCGTTTCGCGCCCCGCGGGGCCGCGGCGGCGCTCGACGGGGCCCTCGCGCGCGGCTTCGTCGAGAAGGTCGGTGGCTGCGGCGGAGACGAGCCCGAGGACGGTCGATCTCGGGCGCTCGCGCGCGAGCGCCTTCGCGAAGCCGAGGATGGCGCCGGAGCGCGGCCCGGGCGTCGCGTGGAGCGCGACAAGGCCGTCGAGCGCGGCGCCTTCCGGCGCGCGCACGGCGCGGACGATCTCGAGGAGGCCCTCAGGCGTCGCGGGCGGCGAGGCGAAGATGGACCGCGCGGCCTTGAGCGACGTCGCGACGGCTATCCCCCGCGCGACGAGCGCGCGCTCGAGCGCGGCCTTCGTCTCCGCCGGCGCGATCACGTAGGCGGGCGCGGGGATCGCGCGCGGGGCGCCTTCGGGGATGGGCGTCCAGCGGACCGCGCGGCGCCGCAGCGCGGCGGCGGGCGCAGGCGCGTTCGCTGCGGCCGTCGGAACGGCGTTCTCGATCGTCGGCGCGTGAGCGGTGGCCGCGGCTCGCTGGGCCTCGACGAATCCGGCGATCTTCGCGATCGTCGCATAGTCCTTGATCCGGAGGCCCTCGACGCGGGGGATGCCGAAGGCTTCGCGGATCTCGGCGAAGATCTCGGCCTGCTTGACCGTGTCGATGCCGAGGTCCGCTTCGAGGTCCGCGTCCGCGTCGAGGACGTCGACCGGGTACCCCGTGCGGGCGGCGATCGCGGCGCGGACGGCCGCGAGCGCGTCGCCCGCGTTCGCCGGGACCGGCGTGGGAAGCGGGGTTTCCGCAGGAGGGGCCGACGGAGAGGATGCGGGAGCCTGAAGCGCGGCGACAGCCGGGGCCGCCGGGGGAGGCGGCGCTGGAGACGCGGGTGCCGCGGCGCCGTGGGAGCCGACACGCTTCGCGATGTAGTCCGCGACGTGTCCGAGCGTCGGGTAGTCCTTGATGCGCACGCCATCCTCGCGGGGCACCGCGTAGGCTTCGCGCAGGGCGCCGAAGATCTCGGCCTGCTTCACCGTGTCGATGCCGAGGTCCGCCTCCATGTCGGCCGTCTCGTCGAGAACGTCGACCGGGTATCCCGTGCGCTCGGCGACGAGGGCGCGGACGCGCGCAAGCACGTCTACGCGCGAAGCGGCCGGACTCGCGGCGGCGGTCGCGGACGCGGGAGCGGATCGGACGGGCCCCTGAACCGGGACCGGAACGGGGGTGGGCGGTTTCGCCCCCGGAGCGGCGACCGGGCCGTCCTCGACCTCGAGTCGCAGAATGCGCCCTTCCTTCGCGAGCCTGTGGCGCCGGCCGCCCGCGGCTTCCGCGAGCCACGCCGCGTGCGTCGCCTCGTTTTCGATGCGGGCCTCGCCGACGGCGAGGCGCTCGAAGACCGCGAGCGCGAGCTGGCTGCCGAATCCCGCCGCGAGCCGGAGCGCGAAGCGGCGCTCGTGCGCGCCGCCCGCGGAGAACGTGAGGCCCGCGAACTCGGGGTCGACCTCGCGCAGGTTCGCGATCGGCGGCACGCGTCCGTGCTGAAGCGCCTTCACGGCGACGACGTCCTCGATGCCGGCGCCCATCGGGTGTCCGGTGAAGCCTTTCGTGTTCGCGATGACGACGTCGCCCGCGCGGTCCGCGAACGCGGCGCGCAGGGCCGCGGCCTCGGCGCTCGCCGAGCCGCCGCGGGCCGGCGTGTACGTCTCGTGGCTGAGGAAAACGAGGTCCTTCGCGAGGTCGCGCGGCGCGCGGCCCGTGGCGGTTTCCACGCGGCCGAGGAGCGTTGCCATCTCGCGCGCGATGTGATCGACGTCGAGACGCGACCCGTGGTAGGCGGAGTTCGCGACGCGCGTCGCGACGAGCCGCGCGACGGGTATCACGCCGCGCTCGCGGGCGGCGGACGCCGTCTCGACGACGAGGGCCGAGGCGCCCATGCCGAGGATCATGCCGTGGCGCCGGCGGTCGAACGGCAGCGCGCCGTCCTCGACCGAGGCCGCGGCGGTCGCGGCGCCCGAGGCGAGGAAGCCGGACCCGATCCACGGCAGGAGCGCGGGCGACGTCACGTCGTCGGCGCCGACGACGAGGACGCGGCGGCAGCGGCCCGTGCGGATCCAGTCCTCGGCCATCGCGAGCGCGACCGTCGTGGAGGCGCACGCGGCGTTGACCTGCGCGTTCGGGCCCTTCGCGCGGACGAGCTCCGCGAGCTCCGCGTGAGCGAACGCGAGGATGCGGAAGAGGAGCTTGCGGTCGAAGACGTAGGGCTCGCGCGCGTTCTCGGCGACGAAGGCCGCGAGCCGGCGACGCGCCTCGGGGTCCGCGACGTGCGGGATGGCCGCGGCGACGTCGGCGGCGACCGCGGCCGCGCGGCCGTCGTGGAAGCGCGCGATCTCGCGCGCGAAGGCGTCGTAGCCCGGGAAGGCGCTCGCGAAGATGACGCCCGTCTCGTCGCGGCAGCGCTCGGGCAGGACCCAGCGTCCCTTGAGCACGCGGCCGGCCGATGTCAAGGTCTCCTCGCGCACGAGGGGGATGCGCGCGTCGGCGAGGGCTTCGAGGCCCGCGGCGATGGCGAGGCGCGTCGTGACGTCCCACGTTTCCGCGTGCTTCGCATCGATCGCGTAGTGCGAAAGGTCGAGCGAACCGGCGCGGCCGGCGAGGCGGACCGTTTCGTCCGCGCCGCGGATGCGCTCGAAGACGGGCTCACCTTCGCCCTTGACGAGGCGCACGATGTTGCGCTCGAGGAATCGGTCCGCGTCGGCGGGCGCGAGGCGCTCGATGCGGTTCTCGCCTGCGAGGATGCGGTCCACGTTCGCGTCGTCGAAGACGCGGCGGCTCTGGCCGGGAAGGCCGAGCGCCGCGCCCGTGATCACGATGGGCTCGGCGACGAAGCCGAGGCGCTCGCTCTCCGCGAGCTTCGCGGCGACGGGCGCGAGGGCGCCGCGCACCGCATCGGCGGCGGCGAGGGCCGCGGCCTCGGCGAGCCCCGCGGTGGCGCCGGCGGGCGGCGCGACGGCCAGAGGGGCCGAGGGCGCGGGAACGCTCGCACGCGGCGTCGAAGCGACGGGCGTGTGCGTCGGCGCGGGGGCGGCGCGCGCGGGCGTCGCGATGGCGGCGACGGGCGCTTCGGGCGCGGGTCCAGGGATCGCGAGGTCGTAGCCGAGGGCGAGGAGCTTCGCGACCGCGTCGAAGAGGCTCGGCGCGTCGCCGCGCTTCGGGTGGTTCGTCGCGAGCGCGACCGCGTCGCGGCCGCGCAGCGTGTCCTCGATGAGGCCCGCGAGCGCGCGCTTGGGGCCGACCTCGACGAACGTGCGGACGCCCTCCGCGTGCATGCGTTCGACGCTCTCGCGCCAGCGCACGGGCGAGGCGACCTGATCCGAGAGGAGCGCGATGATCGCGGGCACGTCGGTCGGATAGTAGTCCGCGGTGACGTTCGCGACGACGGGGATCGTGGGCGGGCCGACGCGGAGGCCCTTGAGGACGCGCCCGAGCGGCTCGGCCGCGGGGCGTACGATCTCCGTGTGGAACGCGGCGCTGACGTTCAGCCACTGGACCTGGACGCCCGCGCGCTCGAGAATCGCGACGGCGGCTTCCGCGCCCGCGGTCGAGCCGGCGATAACCGTTTGGTTGGGGCTGTTGAGGTTCGCCGCGACGACGTAACCCGCCTTGCGCGCCTCGACGAGCGCCTTCTCGACGGCTTCGGCCGGCGCCATGACGCTCGCCATGCGGCCCTTGTCGGGGACCTTCACGTTGGCCATCTCGGCGCCGCGCGCGCTCACGGCCTTGAGCGCGTCCTCGAAGGTGAGGACGTTCGCGACGACGAGCGCCGCGTATTCGCCGAGGCTGTGGCCCGCGACGAGCGAGGGCTTGACGCCCCAGGACGCGAGGAGGCGGTGGAGCGCGACGTCGAGCGCGAGGACGGCGGGCTGCGTGATCTCGGTCTGCCGGAGGCGCTCCTCGGCGCGCGCGACCGCGGCCGGGTCCTTGGGGTCGGCGAAGACGAACTCGGTGAGCTTGCCGCCGATGAATGGCGCGAGGACGCGATCGGCTTCCGCGAACGTCTCGGCGACGATGGGGAAGCGGGCGGCGAGGTCGCGGCCCATGTTCGCGTACTGGCTTCCCTGGCCGGGGAAGACGAGGGCGAGCTTGCCCGCGAGGGGGCCTTCGCCGAGATGTGCGCCTTTGGTCGGAAGCGCCGCGCGCTTGGCCGGATCCTTCGCGAGCGCGAGGACGGCCGCGAGGCGCTCGGCGGCCTCGGCCTTGGCGGCGGGAAGGGAGACGACGAGGCGCGCGTTCGCGCGCGGGTTCGCGAGGCGCCGCGTCGCGGCGGCAAACGCGGGCACGTCCTTCGCGGCGGCGAGGCGCGGCGCGCCGTCGGCCAGCGCCTGGACGGCGGCCTCGACGGTGGGGCCGCAGAAGAGCGCCACGTCCGCGAAAGCGGTCGGGCCGGCCGTAAGCGCCGGGAGGGGCGCGGCGGCGGGCGTGGCGACCGCGTTGGAAGCGGCGGCGCGGGCGGCCGCGACCGGCGCGGCCGCGGGACCGTCCTCTTCGAGGATGACATGGTAGTTCGTGCCGCCGAAACCGAACGCGCTCACCGCGGCGCGGCGCGGGGAATTGGCGGGCGCGGCCCACGGCTCGGGCTTCGCGAGCATGCGGAACGGCGTCGCGCTCCACGCGATCTTCGGGTTCGGCTTCGCGACGTGGAGCGTCGGCGGGAGCGTGCGGTTCGCGAGCGCGAGCGCGGTCTTGATGAGGCTTGCGGCGCCGGCCGCGGCTTTAAGGTGGCCGATCTGGCTCTTGACGCTCCCGAGCGCGACCGCGCCTTGCGGGAGCTTCGCCTCGGCGAACACCTTCGCGAGCGTCTCGACCTCGACGACGTCGCCCACGGGCGTGCCCGTGCCGTGCGCCTCGACGAGACCGATGGTCGCCGGCTCGACCCTGGCGGCGGCGAGCGCGCGGCGCACCGCGAGCTCCTGGCCCTTCGGATTGGGCGCCGTGATGCCCTTGCCCTTGCCGTCGCTCGACGAGCCGATGCCGCGGATGATCGCGTACACGCGGTCGCCGTCGCGGCGCGCGTCCGAGAGGCGCTTGAGCACGAGGATGCCGGCGCCTTCGCCCATGACGAAGCCGTTCGCGCGCTCGTCGAACGGCCGCGAGCCGTCGGGCGAGAGCGCGCCGATCTTCGAGAACTTCGCGTATGTCGCGGGATCCATGCTGCGGTCCGCGCCGCCCGCGATCGCGATGTCGCATTCTCCGTCCCGCAGACCTTTCACGGCGAGGTCGACGGCGGCGAGCGAAGACGCGCAAGCCGCGTCGGTCGTGCAATTCTTGCCGCCGAGATCGAACGCGTTCGCGACGCGACCGGCGATGACGTTCGCGAGCTCGCCCGGCATCGAGTCCTCCGTGATGGGCGCGAGGCGCGACTTCATCGCGCGTTCGGCCGTTCCCAATATCTCGCGCTGCTTCGCTTCCGGCAGCTCGGCGAAGCCGGGCGTCGCGCGCACGGCCTCGGCGAATTCGGGGAAGTAGACGCGCCGCGCGTAGGCGTCGCGCATCTCGCCGCCCATGCTGTTCCCGATGATGACCGCGACGCGCTCGCGGTCGAACGTCTTCTTGTCGAGGCCCGCGTCCGCGAACGCCTGGCTCGCGGCGACGAGCACCATCTTCTGGACGTCGTCGAGGCTCGAGGCGACCGCGGGCGGGATGCGGAAGCGCATCGGGTCGAAGGGGATCGTGTCGACGAAGCCGCCGATCTTCGCGTAGGTCTTGTCTGGAACCTTCGGATCGGGATGGTGGAAGAGCGCCGGGTTCCAGCGCTCATGGGGAACCTCCCGGATCGCGTCCACATTGCCAAGGACATTGCTCCAGTAGGTCGCGACATCGGGCGCCTTCGGAAGGACGGCGCCCAGGCCGACGATGGCGATGGGCTCGGCGAGCGGGTCCGCGGTCGGGGGCGCGGCTGCGGGTGGCGCGGCCGTGGCGGGCGCCTCGCGCGCGATCGGGCTCGAGGCGGGAGCGGAAACGGGTTTTGCGGGCGGCGCCTGGGGCGGGGGGGTCGCGGCGGCGTCGGCGAGCGCGTCGGCGAGGGCGCGCTCGAGGTGGCCGGATCGGCGGGCGACGAACGCGGCCAGAGGCGCGTCGGGGCCGACCGCGACGGCGGCGTTCGGGGCGAGGGCGACGCGGTCGCCGGTGCGGGCGCGCGCGAGGGCGGCCTTCGCGGCGTCCGCGAAGCCCGCCTCGGGGAGCGCCCACAGGCTTTCCGCGAGGACGAAGCCGCGCGCGCCGGCTTCGCGCGCGAGGGCGAGCGCGGCGCGGTCGAGGCCGCCCCACGCGACGACGGGCCGGCCCGTCGCGGCGAGGGCGCGTACGAGGTCGACGGTGGCGCGGCCGTGCGCGCCGCGCGCGACGTACGCGAGCGCGTCGCGGGGGGCTTGGGCCGCGTCGGCGATTTCGACGAGGACGGGGCGACCGGCGGCGGCGAGCGGCGCGAGGGGCGCGCCCGCGGCGGCGACGAGGAGCCGCGCTTCGGCGGGGAGATCGCCGACGGGTTCGGCGACGCGGAGCGCGTACGCGGGGAGCCCGCGCGCGGTCTCGCGCCACGCGGGATCCGTCGTGGCGTCGAAGAGCGGGAGCGCGCCCGCCGCGTGGGCGGCGCGCGCGAAGGCGGCGCCTCCGGGGGGCGCAAGGGCGAGGATCGGGAGGCGCGCCGGCCAGCCGGCAAACGCGGCGGCGCCGGGCGCGCTCGTCGGCGCGGTCGGGGCGGCGGTCACTGCGGACCCTCCGGGGGCGACGTGGCCGGCTCCACGAGGACGCGCTGGAGGTCGGGCGGCGCGCCGACCGCGGAGTAGCCCGCGTCCACGTAGATGACCTGGCCCGTGATGCCCGCGGCCTCGTTCGAGAGGAGGAAGCTCGTCGTGCGCGCGACGTCGGCTTGCGTGACGTTGCGGCGAAGCGGCGTGTTCGCGGCCATCCAGTCGAGGATCATGTCGAAGCCCGGGACGCCGCTTGCGGCGAGCGTCTTGATCGGGCCCGCGGAGATCGCGTTCACGCGGTGGCCGAGCGGGCCGATGGAGGCGGCGAGCTCGCGCACGATGGATTCGAGCGCCGCCTTCGCGGTGCCCATCACGCGGTAGCCGGGGACGACGCGCTCGGCGCCGAGGTACGTGAGCGTCACGAAGCTCGCGTCGGGGGCGAGCTTGGGGAGCGCGTGGCGCGCGACGCGCAGGAGGCTGTACGACGAGACGACGAGGGCCTTCGAGAAGTCCTCCTCCGAGGTCTCGACGATGGGGCGGCCGAGCGCCTCGGCGGGCGCGAACGCGACCGCGTGCACGACGCCGTCGTACTGGCCCGTGAGCTTCGAGAAGAACGTCGCGACGCTCGCGTCGTTCGCGACGTCGCACTCCTCCCATTGCTCGACGAACTTCTGGTCCTTGACGAGCTCCTTCACGCGGCTGAGGAACCGCTTCTGGTACGCGAGGGTGACGAGCGCGCCGCGGTCGGCGAGGTCGCGGGCGATGGCCCACGCGATGCTCGAGTCGGCGGCGACGCCGAAGACGATGTAGCGCTTGTTGGCGAGGTCCTGCATGGTGACACCTTAGAGGGGGATGTTTCCGTGCTTTCGCGGCGCACGGTTCTGCCGCTTGGTCGCGAGGCGGGCGAGGTGGCGCGCGAGGTGCGCGCGCGTGAGGGCGGGTTCGATGACGTCGTCCACGTAGCCGATCTCCGCGGCGAACCACGGGTTGCGGAAGCGCTCGCGGTATTCGGCTTCGAGGCGGGCGCGGGTCGCTTCGGCGTCCTGCGCCTTCGCGAGCTCGCGCCGGTAAAGGATGTTCACGGCGCCGCCTTCGCCGAGCACCGCGACTTCCGCGGAGGGCCACGCGAGGTTGACGTCCGCGCCGAGGTGCTTCGACCCCATGACGATGTACGCGCCGCCGTAGGCTTTCCGGAGGATGACGGTGATCTTCGGCACCGTCGCTTCGCAGTACGCGTAGAGGAGCTTCGCGCCGCGGCGGATGATGCCGTCGTGCTCCTGGCTCGTGCCCGGGAGGTAGCCGGGCACGTCGACGAGCGTCACGAGCGGGATGTTGAACGCGTCGCAGAAGCGGATGAAGCGCGCGCCCTTCTCGCTCGCGGTCACGTCGAGGACGCCCGCGAGGACGCGGGGCTGGTTCGCGACGAGGCCCACGACGCGGCCCTCGATGCGCGCGAAGCCGATGACGAGGTTCTGCGCGTAGGCGGGCTGCAGCTCGAGGAACGAGGCCGGGTCCACGAGGCGCTCGATGATCGCGCGCACGTCGTACGACTTCTGCGCATCTTCCGGGACGGCCGTGTTGAGCGAGTCGTCGCGCAGCGGCACGCCCGCGGGCGGCGCGCGCGCGGGCGGGGCCTCCAGGTTGTTGCTCGGCAGATACGAGAGGAGCCGCGTCACGAAGTCGAGCGCGGCCTCCTCGTTGTCGACCGCGATCGTCGCGACGCCGCTACGCTCGGCATGCACGTCCGCGCCGCCGAGGTCGTTCGCGGTGGTGACCTCGTGCGTGACCGTCTTCACGACGTCGGGGCCCGTGACGAAGAGGTGCCCCGTGCCCCGGATCGCGACCACGAAGTCGGTGAGCGCGGGCGAGTAGACGGCGCCGCCGGCGCAGGGGCCGGCGATGACGCTGATCTGCGGGACGACGCCGCTCGCGTTCACGTTGCGCATGAAGATGTCGCCGTACGCGCCGAGGCTCGCGATGCCTTCCTGGATGCGCGCGCCGCCCGAGTCGTTGAAGGAGACGACGGGCACGCCCGTGGTCAAGGCATGATCGAGGACCTTGCAGACCTTGCGCCCTTGCGCAGCGCCCATGCTGCCGCCGAGGACGGTGAAGTCCTGGGCCAGCACCGCGACGGGCCGCCCGAGCACGTTCCCGAACCCGGCGACCAGGCCGTCGCCGGGCGCGGCCTCGAACGGCAGGCCGCGGCTCGTGCCCTGGCTCACGACGAAGGGGTCCACCTCGAGGAAGCTCCCCGGGTCGAGGAAGCGGTCCAAGCGCTCGCGCGCCGTGAGCTTCCCGGCCTCATGCTGCCGCGCGACCCGCTCGGGGCCGCCGCCGGCCTCGGCCGCGGCGGCCCCGAGCGGGTCGCGCGGCAGCATGAGGCCGGGAAGCTC
>DATLGO010000045.1 GCA_035540375.1 Candidatus Thermoplasmatota archaeon | reverse complement strand
ACTTGAACCCGTGCCGCGCGAGCCACCCGACGAGGCGCGTCATCTGCTCGACGCTGCCGGGGATGCAGGGGATTTCGAAGCCGACGCTCCAGAGGCCCTCGTCCTCGAGCTTTTTCGCTTCGAGCCAGAGGCGCTTGTAGTGCGCGTGCTCCGGCGCGTCCGGGTCCACCCACGTCTCGTCGGGCGGGTGGAACCGCATCTCGTCGAGCCCCGCCTCCGCGAGGGGACGCAGCCACTTCGCGTCGAAGGGAATCTGCGTGTACATGTGGATGTGGTGCTTCGGGCCGAACTCGCTTTTGAGGAATCGGATGTAGCGCAGCGTCCGCTCGGGGTCGTACATCGGGTCGCCGCCCGTGAGACCCGTGCCGGTCGCTCCGATCGTGCGGGCTTCCGCCGCGATGGCCGCGAGGTCGTCGGCGGCGACGCGCTTTTCGTTCGCCCACGCGTCGGTCGCCATGCGGCGCTCCTCGCTGATGGGACAGTAGAAGCACTTGTAGTGGCACACGCCTGTGACGAACAGGACCATCTTCTTGCCCTGCTCGCACATCACGCATCCGACGGGGAGCTTCCCCTGGATGAACCCGCCCGCGGGCCGGTCGCGCAGGAGCTTCAGCGCGGAGGGCTTCCCGTCGGGGGCGGTCATGCTCCGGCCCAGAAGGGGCCCGCTACTTCACGGTTCCGGTGGAGAAAAGGAGAAACGGGGGGCGGCCTCCCAGCCGCCCCACGTCCGATCACTTGTTGCCGACGAGGCTCGCCCAGGGAGCGGTCTTGTCGCTCTTGCCGAACCAGGCCTTCGGCCCGGGCTCGTAGTAGTACCAGAGGATCAGGCCCGCGATCGCGAGCGAGAGGACCGCGCTCATGTCGCCGGCCACGAGCGAGAGGACGGCGAACACGGCGCCGATCCATTGGAGGACGATGGTGGCGGTCCACGCCCAGGGCTTCCCGCCCATCGTGCCCGCGCCAAGCGCGATGTAGAGCGCACCGAGCCCGAGCAGGATGAACCCGAGGATGCCGAAGAGCGCGGCGAACATGCCGCCGACCGCGCCACCCGCTTCGGCGCCGCTCGAGGCCATGAGCGAGCCGAAGATCGCGCCGCCGGCAAACATCCCGAGGCCGATCAGGATGGCGAAGCCTCCGGCGATGAACTCGAGCACGCCGAGGATGGTCACCCCCGTCGGGCGGCCCTGCTGGGCGGCGGCCGGCGCGGGCGCCATCGAGGGCGGGGCGACGGTAGAAAGCGTCGTCGAGGCGACGCCGAGGTTCAGTTTCTGGCCCCTTGGGGAACGCGGTTCAGCCATGATCCCGACTCCAGGCAGGCAAGCGTTCGCGCGCCGTAAGAACGTTGCTTTCCGGACGGAGCGCCGGGAAGGCTCATCCGGAAAGCCGATGATCGCCCGCGCGTGAAAGTCAAGACCGTCGTCTCGGCGCCCTTCGAGGTCAACGTCCACGTCGTCGACCTCGGCGACGAGGCGCTCGTCGTCGACGCTTCGAGCGGGCTCGACTTCCCCGCGGTCGAACGCGCCGTCCGCGCCGCGATCGACGTCGCGCGCGTCCGCAAGTTCCACCTCACCCACTGGCACGTCGACCACGTGCGGGGCGCCGCCGCGATGCGCCGCCTCACCGGCGTGACGCCCACGATCCACGCCGACGAAGCCCGCGCGGTGCGCGAGGGGGACGCGACGCTCACGCTCGGCGCCGCGATGGGCGCCGACCAGCCGCCGTGCGACGTGATCGAAGTCCGGGAGGGCGACGCGATCGAGGTCGGCGGCCGCCGCTTCGAGGTCCTGCTCGTTCCGGGCCACTCGCCCGCGCACACGGCGCTCTGGGAGCCGGAGTCGCGCGCGCTTTTTGCGGGCGACGTCGTGTTCGAGGGCGGATCCTTCGGGCGCGTCGACTTCCCCGGGTGCGACCCGCAGGCGCTCGTGCGCTCCATCGAGCGCCTCGCGGCGCTCGACGCGCGCGACCTCTATCCGGGTCACATGCGGCCCGTGATCGGAGGGGCGCGTGAGGCCATCCTCGAGAGCCTCGACAACGCGCGCCTCATGCTCGAAGGGGGCGCGTGGTGACGGGCTTCGCGTGTCCGAGCGACTGCGCGAAGTGCTGCCGGCTCCAGCCCGAGCGCACGCCCGAGGCCGCTGCGGAGGAACGGGCCTTCATCGACGCGATGGCGGAGATGGGCGTCTACACGTGCGAGGACGGTCCGAACGGCCTCGTCGTCTCACCCCCGGAAGCCGCGCGCCTCAAGGCCGTCGCGAAGTCGCGCGGGTTGCGGCTCAAGCTCCATCCGCGCACGTTCCTCCTCGACGCGCGCGCCCGCCGCGTGGTCGTCGTCGCGTGGCATCTTGCGCACGCGCCGTGCACCTTCCTCGACGGCTTCCGCTGCACCGTGTATGACGACCGCCCGCTCGTGTGCCGCGCCTTCCCAGTCTCGAGTCCCGCGCCGTGGCGACTCGCGCCGCTCTGCCCCGAGGGGCCTCCTGCGCGCGCGAAGCAGCGGACGGGCCTTGCATCGTTTCCCGTCTACTTCGGCGGCGAGGCCGCCGCGCGCCGCGCGCTCGACGCCGAGGACGCGGCCCGCGAGGCGCGCGCCCTTGCGCTCCTCGACGACCCGCGCGCGCGGTTCCGCGCCGGGCTCTCCTTCGCAG
Source organism: Candidatus Thermoplasmatota archaeon (assembly GCA_035540375.1). Lineage (NCBI taxonomy): Archaea > Methanobacteriati > Thermoplasmatota > Thermoplasmatota archaeon. The sequence goes on along the minus strand of DATLGO010000045.1, from coordinate 48,299 downwards.
CGGCCCGGAAGCTCGGCGCGCGCTGGCCGCGCGTGGACGTGCTCGACTACGCTCCGGGAGGCCGCGCGCGTGCACGGTCCGCGTGAGGTCCTGAACGAACTGAAGTGGCGCGCCGACCGCGACCTCGCAACCGTGGAGGTGTGGTACGTGCACCGGGGCGTGGCGAACGACACGCGGATCGTGCGCGGCTCGGACGTCGTCGCGCTCCACGCGAGCTTCATGGAGGTCCGCGCGCCGCGCGAGCGGGGCATGGGCGGCACGGCGATGATCCCCTACCACCGCGTCTTCCGCATCGTGGAGGCGGGCGAGCCCCTGTGGGAGCGGCGCTCACGATCGCCGCCGCAGGGCGGCGATGACGAGGCCGACGAGCGCGACGACGAGGGGCGCGAGGCCGGGGGTCGCTGAAGGCCCATCGCCGGACGGACCTCCGGCGATGAGGTCGGGCGCCTCGACGAGGAGCGTCAGCACGGCCGTGGCGGCCCCTCCTTTTCCATCGCCCGCGCGGATCGTGATCACATGGGGTCCCGGCGCTTCGAGCGTCGCGTTCCAAGCGTACGAGAACGACGCGCCCGAGGGAAGCGCGAACCAGGAACCGTCGTCGATGCCGATCTGGTAGAAGACATCGTCGGCGTCGGGATCCGTCGCCTCGCCCTCGATGACGACGACGCCCGAAACGAGGCTACCGTTCGCGGGCGAGAGGATGCGGAGCGTAGGCGCCCGGTTCGCCGTCGGAGCGACGACCTCCACGACGATCGCGACGCTCGTGGCAAGACGCCCATCGTCCGCGGTCGCGACGAGCGTGTGGGAGCCGGGCTCGAGGTCGTGCGTGTCCCATGTGTACGTCCAGCTCCCGTGCGGCACGATTGTTGGGAGATCGTTGTCGACCTGGATTCGGACGACAACGGGCGTGCCATCAGGGTCGCTCGCGATGCCGCGAACGTCCACGACGCCCGACACACGCGCGCCCTCGCTCGGCGAGAGGATGACAATGTTCGGCGGCCGGTTCGGGGGCGGCGCCTCGCGCACGGTCACGGTCACGGTGGCGGATGTCGACGTCGCCCGGCCGTCGTCGGCGACGGCGAGGAGCGTGTGCGCGCCGGGCGCAAGTGCGGTCGTGTCCCATGTGTAGTTCCACGACGCGCCGCCCGCGACGGCGACGGGCGCGCCGCCATCGACGCGCAGGCGAACGGTGAAGGATTCTCCGTCCGGGTCGGAGGCGGTGCCGCGCACCTGGACCACGCCCGTGACCGTGGCGCCGTCGACGGGCTCGGTGATGGCGACGACGGGCGCGCGGTTCTGCGGCGGCGGGCGCGCGACGTGGACGGTGCGCGTCGCGGACGACGCGGTGGTTTTTCCGTCCGAGACGGTCGCCACGAGCGTGTGGGTCCCCTCGCTGGCGGACGCGGTGTTCCAGGAGTAGGCCCAGGAGACGCCGCCGGTCACCGGGATGGGGGTCCCGCCGTCGATGGCGAGCGTGACCGTGAGCGCGTCCCCGTCCGCGTCGCTCGCGGCGCCCGCGACGCGCACGACGCCCGTCACGGTCGCGCCCTCCGCGGGCGTTTCGATGCTCACGACCGGCGCGGCGTTCGGCGGCGCGTTCGAGACGGTGACCGCGCGCGTCGCGGAGGAGGTCATCTTCCCATCATTGGCCGTGACGCGCAGCGTGTGCGCGCCGTCCGCGACGCCGGTCGTGTCCCACGAATATGACCACGACGTGGAGCCGGTGACGGCGAACGGCGCGCCGCCGTCGATCGCGAGCGTGATCGTGAGGGCGTCGCCGTCCGCGTCGGACGCGGTGCCGGTCACGCTCACGGTGCCTGACACGGTCGCGCCGGAGGCCGGGGTCGAGAACGCGACGCTCGGCGCCGCGTTCGCGGGCGGTCCCTGCACCGTGAGCGATGCGGTCATCGAGGGATGGATCGAGCAGAAGTAGCTGTACGTGCCCGCCGTCGTGAACGTGTGCGAGCGCGATTGGCCGTTCGAGATGGTGCCCGTGTTGAACGAGGCCGGTCCTGAGCTTGAGGTCGCCGTGTGCGGCGCGCCGTCCATGTTCGTCCACGTCACGGTGTCGCCCACCGCGATCGTGAGCGGATTCGGCGCGTAGGCGAATCCCTGGATCGACACGCCCGCGGTCGCGGCCCCGGCGCTCTCGAACGCGAGGGGGACGGTGACAAGGGCGAGGGCCACGAGCGCGACGCGCATGGCCTCGGAAGAAGTCAGGGCGTCTTGAGGCCTCCGGACGAACGCCAAAGGTTAAAGGAACCCACGCGCCCTAGCCGCGCCGCGTGAAGAAACCCCTCGTGAAGGACTACATGACCCGCGAGGTCGTGAGCCTCCGCCCGGACATCACCGTGCAGGCCGCGATCGAGAAGGTCGTCCGCGAGGGGCACGTCGGTCTCCCTGTGGCCGACGGCGACAGGCTCGTCGGCTTCATCACGCCCAAAGAGTTGCTTCGCAACCTCGACAAGCGAGACCGCCAGCTGCGCGACATCATCGCGCATGGAACCGTGGTGGCCCACCCGGAGATGGACATCGAGGATGCCGCGCGCATCCTGTTCCGCATGGGCGTGAAGGAGCTTCCCGTCGTGGAGGACACGGGGAAGATGGTCGGCATCGTCTCGACGACCGACATCATCCGAAGCCACATCGAGCGCGTGACCCCGCGCAAGATGCTCAAGCTCAAGGAGACGCTCGAGAGCCTCTACGGTCTCGAGGTCGCGATCGACCGATCCGTCGTGCCGCTTGCGAACCTGCTTCCGACCCAGAAGCGCATCTACGCGGACGAGCTCGAAGGTCGCAAGCGCGAGATCCAGCGCGGCCTCGCCGAGCCGATCATGATCATCGACAAGCGTCCCCAGCCGATCCTGGTGGACGGTCATCATCGCGCGCTCGCGGCCCTCCAATTGGGCCTCGACAAGCTCGACGCCTACGTGCTGACGCTCGACCGGGACCTCGAATTGGGCCTCGAGCGCAACGCGCGCGCTTCCGGCCTGAACGCGCTCAAGGACGTGGAGATCAACGACTTCGGCCAGCACCCGCTCGTCGAGATCACGAGTCGGCTCCTCAAGCGCGAGAAGGAATAGCGGCTCCGCTTGGCCATCAACGCCCCCGGGGGGAGGAGGGGAGGGAGGCTAGCGTTCGTGAGAACGTCGTCCCCGGGGTGGCGCCCGGCATGATGCGCCGGAGCGGGTGGAAACCCGAGGCGATCGACGCGCATGCCGATATTAAGGATTGTGGCGCGAGGCGAGCGGCCGTCCCCGGGAGGCCGGCAAGGCATCCGAAGGCGGCGGAGGAAGGCCCCGATCGGCCCCCGACACGGCCGGCATGAAAGTCATGAGTGGGCCCCGAGGAGGAGGGAGGCGGGAGGCTTGACGGGGCCCACTCGGTGACGGCGATCTCCAGCAACGATCCGGCAACGGATCGCGCGGCGCGCCGTCGCGCCGCTTTCGACAAGCGATCGACCGCACGGCTCGGGCTTAAGGTTTGCGACACTTCCCCTAAGGACCCCGGCCGTCCTCCGCCGCTGGCCCCATATAGTCGGCATGGGACCGGCTGTTTGCGATTGCGCCGTCACAAAGCCGCGATTTGCCGATCATGACGACGATGGTCAGGGTGAATCGATTTCGGCGGCTTCATCCCCGGGCGGCCCGCTCGAATGGGTGCCGCCACGTGCGGCACAGGTGGGTTGACCAATGACGGAGAAGACGATCATGGGCAAGACGGTCGTGCGAGCGTGGCTCACCGCCCTGGGCGCGGTGCTGATCCTTCTGGGCGTGCTCGGCCTCGTCCCGCAGTTCACGGGCGAGCCGCACACGATCCCGATCCATCTCGAGGAAGGCGAGATGGTCCTCCATTGGGTCCTCGGCATCGTGACGCTCGGCATCGCCTTCGGCATCCGCGACGAAGCGATGGCGAGGAACCTCGCGAACATCCTCGGCGTCGCGTTCGTCGTCGTCGGGCTCGGCGGCTTCGTGGCCCCCGACATCGGCGTCTGGCACGTTGGCGTCGTGGACAACGTCCTCCACATCGTGGTGGGCGCGGTCACGCTCGCGGTGGCGATGATGAACCGCGACGCAATGACGCAGCCCCGCGGCGGACAGGCCGTCTGACGCCGTCTCCGCGACGCTTCGCGGGGTCCACGCGGGAATCACACCGCGGCCGGGCGCTTCGCCCGGCCCCGCTTCTTCTCAGGGACGGTGATCCCCTTTCCGCGCTTCCAGACGACGCGCCCGCCGTACCCGTCGCGCGTGTACCGCATGAGCCAGGCGATCTCCAGGCTGTTGTCGTCGCCCTTTTCCTGGACCATGTCTCCAAGGGCGACGGCCACGTCGAGGAACGCGAGCGCTTTCGGATCGCGCCGCTCGAGCGCCGCGATGAACGCTTTCGACTCCGGGCAGCGGCTGTGCACGATGACCCGATCCTTCTGGGGAATGAGGGGATAGGTCTTGCACCTGAGCGGCCGCATCGATTTGAGCTGACAGCCCGTGCCCGGGGCGAGGAAATAGCATGCCCCGCAGCACTCCTCGAGACAGATGCCCGTCTTGGCCGCGACGTGCTCGCCGCAGTTCCAGACGTAGGTCTCGGCGAGCGCGGGGTCGAGCCGGCCTTCGGCGATGCGCACGGGAACGCGGGCCACGGAAAGACGAAGGCGTGAAGCGACAACTAGGTTGCGACGCCCCGGCGCGGCGCCACCGCGGCTCAGCCCATGTAGATCCCGCCGTTCACGTTCAGCACCTCGCCCGTGAGGTAGTCCGCGTTGGGCGAGGCAAGGAAGACGACGGCGTTCGCGACGTCCTCGGGGCGGCCGAACCGGCGCACCGGGATCTCGGCGAGGAGCTTCTCCCGCACGCGCTCCGGAACCCCCATGAGCATCTCCGTCTCGATGAATCCGGGCGCGACGGCATTCACGTTCACGTTGTCGCGCGCGAGCTCGACGGCGAGCGCGCGGGTGAACGCAATGATGCCGCCCTTCGAGGCGGCGTAGTTCGTCTGGCCGAAGTTGCCGCGCTGGCCGACGAAGGACGCGACGTTCACGATCCGGCGGCGGCCCGGAGAGGCGGTGACGTCCTCGAGGAACGTCTTCGTGACATTGAACGCCGCCGTGAGGTTCGTATCGACCACGGACCTCCACTGGTCGAGGGACATCTTCTTGAAAGAGGCGTCCATGTTGATGCCGGCGTTGTTGACGAGGACATCGACGATGCCGAGCGAGGCGTTCACCTCCCGCTTCATGCGCGCGAGGTCGTCGACGGAAGTCACGTCGCCCTTGACGATGCAAGTCTTGACGCCGTTCTCGCGAGACCGCTTCGCGACCTCGGCCGCGGATTCCTCCGACCGGTTGTAATTGATGGCGACATTCGCGCCGTTTTCCGCGAGGGCGAGCGCGATCGCCCGGCCGATGCCGCGCGATGCTCCGGTCACGAAGGCGTTTGCTCCCTCGAGGAGCCGCGGGCGCGAGGTGGAGACGGTAGCGTAAGGATGCGTCACGGATGCCACAAGGATCACCCTCCCATGGACCGCCCGGATGAGGCGGTGCCCCGTCCGATCGCGCCCGGATGCAAGATTGTTGCGCCTACCAATTTCGATGGGTGTGCGGCAAAGGTTTTACCCGTTGGCAGGTCGGTTCGCGAACGGCAGGCCCAGGCCATGACGCACGCCTCAACGAATCCGGCCCTCGCGTGGACCTCGACCGTCGTCGCCGCGCAGTCCGCCGCGCTCCGCGCAGCTTCGGATCACTGGCTGCGGTCGACGCGCTACCTCCTCGGTCTCGCGCCCACGGGCACCTCCGCGGCGCCGGAGGTGCGCGGGGATCCGGCCGAGACGCCGGGACACGGTCCCGCGGCTGAGAAGGCGCAGGGCTCCATCGCCGATGTCGCCGTCGGATACCGCCTGGAGTTCACGCGCCGCGTCACCACGGACCTCATCGAGGCCTTCGGCGACGTGAGCGGCGACGTCGCGCGCCTGCATTTCGACGAGGATTACGCCGCGAAATCACGGTTCGGCGGCCGCATCGCGCACGGCATGCTCACGGGCGCGTTCATCAGCGCGGCGCTCTCGCGGCTCCCCGGGCTTGTCATCTACCTCTCGCAGGAGCTGCGCTTCATCGGTCCCGCCCGGCCCGGCGACGTCATCACCGCCCGGATCACGGTCACGGAGCGTCCAGAAGGCAAGTCCTGGGCGCGCCTTCGGACCGAATGCCTCCTTGAAGACGGCACCGTCATCGCCGACGGCGAAGCGAAGGTGCTCCTCGGGCCCGAGCCATAGCGTCCTTGTCCTCTCAAGGAGCCAAGGAAAGCCACCGGTTGGCGCCAACCTTTTCCCTGCGCGGACGCTAGCGCCCTCGCATGGCGCCGAACGAGCCTGTCCGAGGCGCGAGTCCGGCAACCCTCTGGGCGACGCCTTTCCAGATGCTCGCCCGCGCCGCCGAGACCCAACAGCAGGTCGCCGACGAATGGCGACGCCATTGGCTCTCGATGGCCGGCGCGAACGCCGTCTTCAAGACCCGCGTCCAGAAGAGCGGACGCATATCGATTCCGGACGCGGAACGGGAAGCGATCGGGCTCGACGAGGGCGACCTCGTGCAGGTCGTCGTGATTCCGCTCGGACGCCATCGCAACCAGGTGAATCATCATGCCGAACCCCACGACGAAGACTGATCTGCAGGAGACAAGGACGCGAGTGGCGGAAGCGGTCGGCGCGGCCTACGGCGCGCAGCTCGCTCTGCACAAGAACGTCCTCGAGACCGCGCGCGCGGGCCTCGAGTTCTCGATCGCGCTCCAGCGCACGGGCCTCACGACGCTCTCGCGCGCGATGGAGGTCGCCCTGCGCACGCCGCAGCCGCTCATGGACACCGCGGCGCTCACCCGGTCGACGACGGGCCTCATGAGCGCCATGCCGGGACTGGCGCCGCCGGCCGCCGACCGCCTCGCCCGCGACGCCGCGAGCGCGATGAACGAGATCCAGCAGACGGCGATCCGGGCGGGCGAGACGATGCGGGACGTGACGAACAAGGGCGTTTCGCAGTACGAGCAGGCGCTGAACGAGGTCGAGACGCGCTCGAAGGAGTCGATCCGCTCCCTGGAGTCCGGCGTCCAGGACGCGTCGGCCATGGCCGCCCGCGTGACCGGCGCCTGGGTTTCGGCCTTCTTCGACGCGACGCAGGCGGCCCTCAACGCGACGGGAGAGGCCGGCTCGGCGCTCTCGCGCGGTCCTTCGATGTGACGACGCGGTGACCCCATGCCCGAGACACCGACGACCAGCGTCGAGCCTTTCGCCCGCGCCGCGGAGCAGGCGGTCGCGTTCAACCTCCAGGTGGGCCGCGCGTTCATGGACGCGTGGGCGCGTTCGCTCGCGGATCTCCAGAAGACCTCCGCGGACACCCAACGGGCGTTTCGCGTTCCCGTCGACTCGCCGCGCGCCGCCCTTGCGGGCGCCCCCTTCGCGGACGTTGGCCGCATCTGGCTCGAGACCATGAACGAGGCCACGCGCCGCACGCAGGAGGCGATGCAGAAGGGTCAGCTCGTGACGCCCGACGCCTACGTTGACCTGTGGTCGAAGGCCGCCTCCGAGCTCGCGCAGGCGGTCGTCTCCGACGCCTCGTTCGCGGCCCTGACGGGGGAATGGGTGAACGCCGTCTCGCAGGCCCGGGGAGAGGCCCGCCGGACGGGCGCCAACCAGCTCCGCGAGATGGGATTCGCGACGCACACGGATGTCGAGGAGGTCGGAAAGCGGCTCATCGAGCTCGAACGACGCGTCCATGACCTCGCGCTCCTCGTCGAGGACGAGATCGTTCCCTCCAAGGCCACCGCGCCGGCAAAGGCGCGCGGAGGCCGGTCGCGCGAGCGCGCGGACGACCGCGACAAGGCGGGATCGAAGTGACGATGTCCGCGGATGTCTCCGGCGCTCCGCTCGCGCCGTACGTCGACGTGGTCAACCGCGGCGCGAAGGCGATGCAGCTCTACCTGAACCCGCCCCGGGTCGAAGTGGGAGAGACGCCCGCGGACGTCGTGTGGAAGGAGAACAAGGTCCGGGTCCTGAGATACCGACCGCTCGCCGAGCGACGACACAAGACGCCGATTGTCATCGTGTACGCCCTCGTGAACAGACCGACCATCCTCGACCTTCAGCCCGACCGCAGCGTCGTTCACCGGCTCCTCGAAGGCGGCCACGACGTCTATCTCATCGACTGGGGTTCCCCGACCCCGCTCGACCGGCACCTCACGCTCGACGACTACGTGAACCGCTACATCCACAACGCGGTGCGCGCCGCGTGCCGCGAGGCGGGAACGGAGGATGCGTCCATCCTGGGCTACTGCATGGGGGGCGCGATGGCCGTGATGTACGCGAGCTTCCGTCCGGAGCGGGTGCGCGCCCTCGCGCTCATGGCCGCCCCGTTAGACTTCTCGAAGGATCCTTCGCTTCTCAAGCAGTGGGCGGCGGAGGAGCACTTCGACGTGGACACGCTCACGGATGCGCTCGGCAACATCCCGCCCGAGTTCCTGAACGGGGGCTTCTCGATGCTCAAGCCGTTCGAGAACACGATGGGGAAGCTCATCTCGCTCTACCAGATCGCGGACGACCCGAAGGCGGTCGAGAACTACTTCCGGATGGAGAAGTGGCTCGCCGAGGGGCCGGACCTCCCCGGCGAGACCTACCGGCAGTATATCAAGGATCTCTACCAGCGCAACCGCCTCGCTGAAGGAACGATGGAGATCGGCGGTCGGCGGGTCGCGCTCGAGGCGCTCGACATGCCCGTGTGCACCATCACGGGCCTCGGCGACCACCTCGTGCCGGCGATTTCGACCGAAGCCTTCGTCGAGCGCCTGCCGAACGCGACGGACAAGACGAAGTTCGAGGCGCCGAGCGGCCACATCGGGCTCAGCGTCTCGTCGCGATCGCACCGCGATCTCTGGCCCAGGGTCGTCGAGTGGTTCGCGAGGCACGCCGAGCCGGCGTGAGAATCGGAAAGAAGCCCCGACCCGGACCCGCCGCGGGCGAACAGCTTGCTTGGGGGAGTGAAGGGACGCCGGGCGGGCGCGCACCGTTTCCGGTGACCGCGTCGGCGCAATCGGGGTGACGTGGCGGGTCCGGGCCGAAGCCGCTTGCGCGGCCGGGCTTGAGTCGTCCTCGCCGCCCGGGGGTCTTGTCGCTTCTTGTACAAGGGGCCGTCAAGCCGCGGGCGTCGGGCCCGCTTCCGGCAGGAACCGCCGGCGAACGAGCCCTCCGGCGCCCTCGATGAGCAGGACGGCGACAAGCAGCAGGAGCAACGCCGTCGCGAGCTTCCTGTACTCGAAGAGCTGCATGTAGCGGAAGAGGTAGAATCCGATGCCGCCCGCGCCCACGAACCCGAGGATGCTCGAGGCCCGCACGTTGTACTCGAAGACGAACATCGCCTGGCTGAGGAGGGCGTTGCCCGCCTCCGGGAGGATGGCGTGCCGCGCGAGCTGCCATCGGGAAGCGCCCGTCGACCGGACGGCTTCGATGACTTCGGGGTCGACGCCTTCGATGGCCTCGTAGAAGAGCTTCCCGAGATAGCCGAGCGTGTAGAGCGCGAGGCCGAGGGTGCCCGCGAGGGGGCCGAGGCCGACCATGATGACGAACACGAGGGCCCACAGGAGCGAGGGAATTGTCCGGATGACCGCGAGGAGCTTGCGCACAACGGGCGCGACCAGGGGCGGCCCGAGCGTGCGGGCCGCGACCACGGCGAGCGGGAGAGCGAGGGCCGCGCCGATCACGGTTCCGAGATAGGCCATCTGGACCGTTTCGACGAGCGCCTCCGCGAGGGTCGCCATCAGGTCGGGATCCAGGTCGGGCGGGAAGAGGTCGTGCGCGAGCGTGCCCAGGTTCGAAGCGCCTTGCGCGAGGCGGGAGAAGGAGAAGCCGACGTCGAGGAGGGACCACACGAGGATGCCCGCGAGCGTGGCCGCGGTGAGCGCGAGGCCGATGCGGCGCGCGTCCGAGTCGCCGTTCACGCCCGGAGCAGGCATCGGATCTCCTCGGCGCTCGTCGTCGCGGGATCGACCTCGTCCAGGACGCGGCCGTCCGCGAGCACGACGAGCGAATCGGCGTGCGCGAGCGCGAGTTCGACGTTGTGCAGCGCCATGACGACGGCGACGCCCTCGCGCCGCAGGCGCCCGACGTGGTCGAGGACCGCCGAGGCGTTCACCGCGTCGAGATTCGAGACAAACTCGTCCGCAAAGAGCACGCCCGGCCGCTGCACGAGGGCCCGCGCGATCGCGACGCGCTGCCGCTCGCCGCCCGAGAGGCGGGATGCGCGCTCCCCGGCCTTCGCCCGCAGGCCGACGGCGTCGAGCGCCTCGAGCGCCGCGTCCACCTCGTCGGCGGGGAAGTCGCCGAGCATCGCGCGCCACGGCGCGACGCGCGCGAGCGAGCCCGCGAGGACGTTGTCCAAAACGCGCCGCGCGCGGACGAGCCCGAGATGCTGCGGGATGTAACCGACGCGACCCTTCGCGCGGTGCGCGGCGGGTGAAGCGGCGTCCGGAAGGCGAAGCGTGACGGCGCCGGTTCTGGGCGTCGCGAGGCCCGCGAGAACCTTGAGAAGCGTCGTCTTCCCCGCGCCGGAGGCGCCGAGGAGGGCGACGGCCCCGCCGCGCGGGACCGAGAGGTCGACGCCCGCGAGCGTCTCGCGTCCGCCGCGGTGGGCGAAGCGGACCCCGCGCGCCTCGATGGCGAGCGGGTTTGCGGACGTCTCCATCTCGGGCGCGGCGAGGATCGTCATCAGCCGATCTTCTCCTGGAGGCGGAACCCGACGCGGCCGAGCGCGGCCCCGAGGGGCGCCGTGTGCTGCTCGGTCGTCGTCTCGACGAATTCGACGAAGATGCCGGACACGAGCTTGCGCATGAGGTCCTTGCGCTCGCCCTTGAGCTCGAGCAGCGCGGCCTTCGTGGCGTCGGCGCGCTCGCCGTCGAATTTCTTGGAGAACACGACAGCGTGGGAGGGGATGGGCCCCTGCGTCTCGACGATGCGCGTGCCGTTCATGACCTCTTCGAAGAGCGACGCGCGCACGTCGCCCGCGATGACGGCGACGTCGGCCTGGCCCGTCTTCAGGGCTTCCCAGGCCTGGCCGTAGCCGCCCGCGATCGTGACCTTGCCGAAGAACGCGCCGGGGTCGGCTTCGACCTTGCCCGACGCGGCGGGGACGAGGCCGAGCTCGACGAGGCGGGCCACAGGATACACGTAGCCCGAGGTGGACGTGAGGCTCGAGTACGCGACCGACTTGCCGCGGAGATCCTCCAGGGTCTGGTACGGGCTGTCGTCTCGGACGACGTAGTAGGAATAGTAGTACGGAGCCACCGTCATCGCGCCGTCGATGATGACTTCGCGGTTCTCCGCGAGCGCGATCCGCGCCCCGCCGAGGTCGTGCGCGAGGCGCGCCTGCCAGGCGCCCATGAACGCGATGTCGGCGTGGCCATGGCGGAGCGCCTCGACGACGCCCGCGTACGAGAGCGGGATGATGATCTCGAAATCGTATCCGGTGCGGTTTTCCAGGAAGGCCTCGAGCTCCGTGGCGCGGGCCTGGATGGCCGCGCTGCTGTCGGACGGGGTGATGGCGAGGACGATCTTCTCGCGCGCGCCGTCCGCCGGGCCGCCGCCGAGGACGGCGCCCTTGGCGCCTTCGTTCGAAAGCATGTAGCCGGCCGAGGCGCCCACGGCGCCGATGAGGATGGCGAGGGCGACGAGCACGGGCGTGGAGAGACGGGTCGTTTCGCGGGTCATCGGGATCACGTTTCGGTTCGCCGAAATCTCGGCGCTATTTTTTCGGACACCCGAAATCGACACCCGCCAAGATTTCGGCGCACCGAAATCATCGGAGAACGGGGTTTCGGGTGTCCGAAACTGCGGCTGCATACGCGACCCCGACTTTAACCCTTCGCCCCTCCTGCCGCCGCCGTCGCGGCCCCCTCCCGGGGGGCCCATGCGATTTATCTGGCGCGAGCCCCTTGGGCGAAGCGTGCGGGTCCGCGGCAAGACGGCGGGCGCCGAAAAGACGGCGTCCCCCCTGTCCGAGAACGTCGAAATGTACCTTGAGACGGTATTCGTCCTCACGGAGCAGGGCGGACGCGCGCGGACCACCGACGTCGCCCACGGGTGGCGCGTCGCGCCCTCGTCCGCGACCGAGATGATCCAGCGCCTCGCGGGCGCGGGCTACCTCGAATACGAGCCTTACCATGGCGTCGAGCTCACCGCGAAGGGCCTCACCCTCGCGCGCGGCGTCGTGCGCAAGCACCGCCTCCTCGAGACGTTCCTCACGCGCGAGGTCGGCCTCAAGGGCCCCCGCGTCGCGGAGTACGCCTGCGAGATGGAGCACGTGCTCCCCGAGGAGGTCGAGCGGTGGATGTGCGCGACGCTCGGCCACCCGACCGAGTCGCCGCTCGGCGGCGCTATCCCGCCCGGCGCCTGCTGCGCGCGAGCGCGACGGTGAGAAGGAGCGCGACGACGACCCCGGCGGCCGCAAACGGCATCGCCTGCGGGCTCGGCTTCGGCGGCACGCAGAGGCCCATCGCGCCGCCTTCGTCGCACTCGTGGACCGGCGTCTGCGGTCCCGTGTCGTTTCGGGGAGACGACGCGAGCGGAGCGCCCCGCGTGAACACGGCCCCGAGCGGATCGAACCCGTCCGTGCCCGCCGCGCGCGCGACGGGACGCAGCTTCGCGTATTCGTCCGCGACGCGCGCGGCCTCGACGGCCACGGACCAGGCGGTCGAATTCCCAGGGACTTCGAACGTGAGCGCCGCGACGACGAGCGGGCCGCGCTCGGGCCAGGGGTCCACGACGACGTCCAGAAAGGCCTCGGAGAATGACCCGTTGGCGCGGGCCTCCGACGGCTGGAGATGGACGTAGGCCGCGCTCGACGCATAGCCGGCGAACGACGCGCCCCCCGCCCCGTTTGCGCGGAGCGTCATCGAAAAGCGCTCCCCGGGGGCACCTCCCGCAAGCGTGACGGGAATGACAACGGCGCCGTCGGTCGCGTTCAGCGTCGGCGGGACATGGAGCGTGAGGCCCGGGCCTCGTTCGAGCGCGCCCGTTCCGAGGCGGGCCTGCGCGGCGCGCAGGATCGCGAAGCGCGCGGAGAGGACCGCCGGGGACTCTCCATCCCGCATGAGGAGCGCAAGCGTGACGCTCTCGCGGCCCGCGATCAGCGAGGCCTCCGACAGATCGGTCCCGATGCCTTGGAGGATCGCGCCCGCCACGCACAGCCCGCACGGCCGCGCGAAGGCCGTCGCGGGGTCGCGCGCCCAGGCCGCGGCGTACCCGCGCTCGTCGTCCGCCACAAGCCAGTTCGCGACCCGCGTCGCCCCGTGCGTCGCCACGAACGCGCGGCCGAGTTCGGCGACGAGATGGGATGCCTGTCCGAGGGGCGTGGGGCGGGGGGCGGCCTCGTCGCGCCGCGCTTCGAGGCGCGCGACCGGCTCGCCCGCGGCGCCCGCCGCGCGCGCGAGGCACGCAGCGCGCCCGGCCGCGGCGCGCGCGAAGACGGGATCGCCCGATCCTTCGCTGCGCAGCGCCGCGACGAGCGCGCTCTCGGAGAGCCACGCCCGAAGCGCGTCCGCGTCCTGCGGCGGCGCCCCGAGTTCGACGGCGTGCGCGCCGTCGTGGAGCCATTTCGACGCGCCGGTCGGGGATAGGATGGCGTGGATCGCGCCCATCGCCGCGTCGTTCTCGGCGGCGGGGACGAGCGCGGCCGCGAGGCACGTTTCGACGGCGTTCCCGTACACGCGCGCGCCGGTCGCGTTCAACGCGAGGGCCTCCGCGAGCGTCCGCGCGAAGAGTGGATCCACGAGCGCGCGGCGCTCCGCGACCTCGGGGAGGGCGCCCGCGAGGCTCGTGTTGAAGCGGCTCCACGCCTGCCGCACGGGATCGGCCGCGCGGCTCGCGTTCTCCGCGAGGAGCCCGCGCGCGACGCCCGTCTCGAGCGCGCCGACGATGAAGCGTGCCGCCGAGGGCGGCGGGTCCGTGTTGCCGGAGGAACCCCCGCCGCCCGCGTCCTGCGCCGCGGCGAGCGGGGCGAGGAGGAGGGCCACGAGGGCGAGGGCTCGAAGGCGCACGGCTCCACGAGGGTGGGACGGGACTTGGGCTTTTGCTTCGTGGCGGGTGCTCGCCCGACGACGCCCGCCCCCGTTAACCCTTTTAAGCACGATGCGGCCTTTTCCGACCCGATGCCTGACGCGGAGAAGGACGACGCGCCCCAGACCGACCCGGCCATTGCCGCCATGGAGGAGAAGTGGCTCGCCACCTGGGAGCGCGAAGGCGTCTACCGCTTCGACTTCGCGGACCGGACGAGGCCGGTTTTCTCGATCGACACGCCGCCGCCGACCGTATCGGGCAAGATGCACATCGGGCACGCCTACTCGTACAACCAGATGGACTTCGTCGCGCGCTACAAGCGCATGCGCGGGTTCAACCTCTACTATCCGTTCGGTTTCGACGACAACGGCCTCCCGACGGAGCGCTACACGGAGCGCACGCTCGGCGTGAAGCTCGCGGACGTCGGCCGGCAGGAGTTCATCCGCCTCTGCCTCGAGGAGACGAAGAAGGCCGAAGCCGAGATGGAGACGTCGTGGCGCCGCATCGGCATGAGCTGCGACTGGTCGATCCTCTACCGCACGATCGACAAGCCCGTGGTGAAGATCTCCCAGGCCTCGTTCCTGGACCTCCACGCGAAGGGCCGCGCGTACCGCGCCGAGCGCCCGACGATCTGGTGCCCCGATTGCGCGACCGCGATCGCGCAGGCCGAGATGGAGGACAAGAGCCTCCCGAGCACGTTCAACGACATCGCGTTCGACCTCGTCGCGGGCGCCGCGTCGCCGGAGGGCGGCTTCAAGCACGGCGACAAGCTCGTCCACGTCGAGCTGAAGCCCGGCCCCGAGGCGAACTCGAAGCCGCGCGAAGTCGTACACTACCACCAGGGCGCGGAAGGGAAGATCGTCATCTCCACGACGCGGCCCGAGCTCATCCCGAGCTGCGTCGCCATCTTCGTGCACCCGGACGACGCGCGCACGAAGCACCTCGTCGGCAAGAAGGTGCGCGTGCCGGTCGGCGGCGCCGAGGTGCCGGTGCTCACGAGCGACAAGGTCGACAAGGAGACCGGCACGGGCGTCGTGATGAACTGCACGTTCGGCGACCTCACGGACATCGACTGGTGGGCCGCGAACAAGCTGCCCCTCAGGATCTCCATCGGCCCGAACGGGAAGATGACGGACGTGGCGGGCCAGTACGCGGGCCTCGGCATCGAGGCCGCGCGCGCGGCGATAACGGCCGACCTCAAGGAGTCGGGCCGCCTCCTCCACACGAAGACGATCGAGCACGCGGTGAACGTTCACGAGCGCTGCGGCACGCCGATCGAGTTCCTCGTGACGAAGCAGTGGTTCGTGAGCTACCTTGACATGAAGGACCAGTTCCTCGCGAACGGCGAGGCCGTGAAGTGGCACCCGGAGTACATGCGCGTGCGCTACGACAACTGGGTGAAGGGCCTGAAGTGGGACTGGTGCATCTCGCGCCAGCGCTACTTCGGCGTGCCGTTCCCCGTGTGGTACTGCGAAGGCTGCGGCGAGGCGCGCGTCGCAAAGGGCGACGAACTCCCCGTCGATCCGCTCGTGGACAAGCCGAAGGGCGCGTGCGCGAAGTGTGGCGGGTCCGCGTTCAAGGGCGAAAGCGACGTCATGGACACGTGGGCGACGTCCTCGCTCACGCCGCAGATCGGCATCCTCGCGGCCGCGGACCGTCTCGGCGCGCCCGGCGCGACGCTCGGGGACGTCTCCACGCACCCCGCGCTCAAGCGCCTCATGCCGATGGACCTGCGCGCCCAGGCGCACGAGATCATCTCGTTCTGGGCGTTCAACACGGTCGTGAAGGCGCACTTCCACCACGGCACGATCCCGTGGCGCGACACGATGATCTCGGGCTTCGTGAAGCTCGGGAAGGGCAAGAAGATGTCCAAGAGCAAGGGCGACATCGTCGAGCCGCTCGACGTCATCCGCGACTACTCGGGCGACGCGCTCCGATACTGGTCGGCCCAGGGCGCGAGCCTCGGCGAGGACATCATCTACAACCCGAAGGACCTCACGCGCGGCCAGCGCCTCGCGACGAAGCTGCGCAACGTCGCGGCGTTCATCGGCAAGGCGCTCGAGGGCTGGACGCCTCCGCCCGCGACGAAGGGGCTGCCGAACCTCCGCTTCACCGTGATGGACCGCTGGGTCCTCGCGGAGTTCTCGCGCCTTGCGCGCTCGGCGACCGAGGCGTGGGACGACTACGACTACCGCCGCGCGCTCCTCGACACGGAGAACTTCCTCTGGCACGTCCTCGCGGACCACTACCTAGAGAGCGTGAAATACCGCATCTACGCGGAGGACGACCCGACGCGCGACGCCGCGCGGTGGACCCTCGCGACCGTCGGCGCGGGCGTCACGAAGCTCCTCGCGCCCGTCCTCGTGTTCTCCACGGAGGAGGCGTACATGGGCCAGTTCGCGCGGTTCGACGGCGCAAGGAGCGTGCACGTCGCCGCGTGGCCGACGCCCGTTGCGGAGGACGCCTCCGCGCTCGAGGCGGGCGCGGCCGTGAAGGAGGTCATCGCCGCGGTGCGAAACTGGAAGAGCAGCCGCAAGGTGGCGCTGAACGCCGCGCTGCCCGTGATCGAGATCATCGCGCCCGAGAACGTGCGCCGCGCGCTCGAAGCGGGCGAAGGCGACATCATCGGCACGACGCGCGTCGCGGGCGTGAAGTTCGTGGACGCCTCCGAGCTCGAGCAGCACCCCGTCGCCGTGGAGCCCGTCCAGGCGAAGATCGGACCGAAATACAAACAAGACGCGAGGGCCATCGTGGAGGCGCTGAAGGCCATGAAGCCCTCCCTCGCCGGTCCCGACGGTCTCGAAATCAAGGTGGCAAGCGGCGCGACGTTCCGGCTCGAGCCGGGCGAATACGTCGTGAAGACGCGCCCCAGCCTGCATGGGCACGACGTGGAGCCGATCGAGGCGGGCGGCGCGACGCTGCTCCTGAGGGAGGGCTGAGATGACGCCGAAGATCGGCGGTCTCCCGGACGAGCTCGACCCCTTCGGGGACCTCGAGGTCAGCGAGGCCAAGTTCCGGCTCCGCGTGGAGGCGCGCCGCTACGGGAAGAACGTCACTGTGCTCGACGTCGAGGGCCTCCCGGACCACGCGATCGCGGACCTTACGACGGAGCTGAAATCGGCGGTCGCAAGCGGCGGGACGTCTCGCGGACAGGTCATCGAGCTGCAGGGCGACCACCGCCGCAAGGTCCGCGAAATCCTTGAGCGGAAAGGATACATCGTGGAGTCTTAGATTCATCAAAGGCTTGAGCCAACAAAGGCATCCCCCACCTCGCTCCTGTCGGCTTGCCTGCCCCCGAGGGCGGGGGATCCAACCTCCCCCGCTCCCAAGGAGGGACCGGCCGTCAGGACTTCACGATCCTTCCTTCTGGGGGTGAAGTCTCGCCCTGCGGCCGGTCCTTTCCCCTTCACCTCGTTCTGCGCCGCTCGGCGCCTTCCCCGATCCCCGAGGGACGCCCCTCGTCCCCGGGGAGGACCTTCATGCCGCTTTGCCCGGTGCCCCTGAGGCCCGGCCGGCATGGTCAAGACGCAGACAAGAAGCCTCTTTATCGGACCTCGGATGAATGAAAGGCAAGACCGGACGGTCTTCCCGGAGTCCTCCCGCATGCTTCCCCGTCGCCTCGCGCTCGTCGGCCTCCTCGCGTCCTCCATCGTCCTCGCGGGGTGCCTCGGCGCCGGAGAGGGCCTCGCGCCCGCGTCCACCGACGCGGCTTCGCGCGCCGCCGCCATGCTCCTCGACCCGCCCGGATCGAAGGTCAAGGAGACGGGCATCACGAAGGAGTTCGACCTCTACCTCCATCCGATGCCGGAGCACGAGGTGTACCCGGGCGCCAAGATGGCGATGTGGGGTTTCTCGTTCTCGCCCGATCCCAAAAGCGCGCAGTTCCCCGGCCCCGAGATCCGCGTGACGGAAGGCGACAAGGTCGTCGTGCGCTTCCGGCCGCTCGTGGGCGGCTTCGAGCACTCGATCCACTGGCACGGCCAGCACGTTCCTTGGGACATGGACGGCGTTCCCTACGTTTCCCAGGAACCGGTCTTCAGCGGCCAGGAATTCGTCTACACGTTCATCGCGAAGCCCGCGGGCACGTATTGGTACCACTGCCACTACGACGTGCAGCACCACCTCGACATGGGCATGTACGGCCCGCTCGTCGTGGAGCCGCAGGACCCGAAATCGGACCCGCCGTTCGACGCGGAGGTCACGCTCATGCTCGACGAGATGGACCGCTTCCACCTGGAAGGCGGCAACCCGTCGACGACGAACATGCCGCAATCGGGCGACCCGTTCGACTTCGCGGACTACGGGAAGCGTCAGGCGCAGGACGTCGCGAACCGCAACCAGCAGGTGCAGGACGCGAAGGGGCGCGCCCCCGACTCGCCGCTCACGCCGAAGCGGTCGTGGTATCCCGACACCGAGGCGCCCTACCGCGCGCACTACAACACGTTCCTCATCAACGGCGCGTCGTTCCCCTCGACAGCGCCCGTGATGATGCCCGACGGCAAGGTGCTGCGCATCCGGCTCATCAACGCGGGCGACCAGGTGCACGCGATGCACCTGCACGGGCACCACTTCCTCGTCACGCACAAGGACGGCATCCTTCTTGCGAGCCCTTACTGGGCGGACTCGGTCCTCATCGGGCCTGGCGAGCGGTACGACCTCTACGTCAAGGGCGACAACCCGGGCGTCTGGGACCTGCACGACCACATGGGCACGTCGCTCCAGAACGACTACATCTGGCCCGGCGGCATGATGACGATGTTCGTGTACGAATCGTTCGCCGCGCAGGCCGGCGCGGGCGGCGGCCACGGCCACGCCACGATGCGCACGGGCCACCCGGTGCTCGACGGTCAGGTGCGCGGCACCGTCGCGCACCACTTCGTGCGCTGGTACACGGCGCTCCCGCCTTGACCACGGTCAGGATCGGACCCGCCCGCTGCCTCGAACCGGTGAACCGGGCGCTCGCGGCCCGATCCTGCGCATCGGCCGAGGCCTCGATCGCCGTTTCGCCGGATCAGACGCTTCTGAGCGAGAGCGCGAAACCGAGCGGCGCGAGCTCCCGGATGACGCCCTCGACCGTCGGACCCTGCATGTGTCCCTCGAGCGAGTTTTCGAGGGGGACCGGGTCGATGATGCTCACGATGCCGAGCGCGCGACCCGAGGCGTGCACGACGGGGCCTCCCGAATCGCCGTAGATGATGGGGCCTTCGAGCGAATACCGGAGAAGGTCCTGGTGGACGAGCACACCGACCCGCTGCTCGCGCGTCGCGAACGTGAGGCTGTACCCGGTGCCGTAACCGGAGAACTGCACGCGGTCCCCGAGCTTCGACTCGACGGACGGCTGCAGGCCGCCCGTCGGGAGCGTTGGGTGCCCCTTGAGGGATGCGCGCACGTTGCCCCGCAGATGCGCATCGACGAGGATGAGCGCGAAGTCGCTCTGCGCGCCTGGCCTCCCATTGCGTTCCCCGCCGCTCGAATCGCCCATGTAGTCGACCGTGCCGAAGGGGCCGATGCCCGTCGTCCAGACGCGCTCGCCCTCGCGCGCGACGCAATGCGCCGCCGTCCCGATCCAGACCTTGCCGACGTGCGGACCTTCGGTTGCGAGGGAATCAAACACGAAGTTGAGCGTGCATCCGCCGATCGAGGTAGAGATGGCGTCGCCCGGCTGGATGGGCTCGCTCGAGGCGCGCGCCGTGGGGACGCCCGCGAGCGCCGGCGCGAGGAGCGCGGTGATCGCGAGGACGGCGAAGACGGAACGGGCGGGCTGGGGTCCCACGTTGAGCCTCCGGACCTGACGTGGTTTGAGGCCCCATGAGGCTTGCGGTCGCCCCGGTGGAGGCGCGCCGCGGGAGTCATCGCCCCGACGACGCATTGGGCGATGAGATCCTTGCCGTGCGCCCGGACGACGCAGCGCGCTCTTTTTCCACATCACGGTCTGGACGGGCGGACCCGCATCCGGACGGAGAGGAACATGGAAGCCGCCACCACGACGGGCCCGATCCAAGCGGCGTGCGTGAGGACCCCGTCGTGCGCAACGGGAACGACTTCGACGTTCGCGGGACCGGGTTCGACGGCCGCCAACGGCATGAGCGTGCCGTTGAGATTCCAATACGCGGACACGTCCAACGCCTGAGCCACCGGAAACACGACGGTGTACGTCCACGACCGCCCATCCGTTCCAGGCGTGATGGAAAGGATACTCAGGAAATCCCGCTCCGTGACGAAATGACCGAGGCGCCCGATCGGTGGATCATGCGTCTCGGGAAACACGCTGAGCAAGGGCGCCTCGCCCGAGGCGGGAGGCGCGAGCGCCCGGACCTGGACCGTGACCTCCTCGCCGGCCCTCGGTCGCACGGGAAGCGTCAGATAACCCGCGATCGGAGAGGCATCGCCCGCGCTCGCGTGAGCATAGCTCCTTCCGGGTTCGAGAAGCGACGCCGTCACGATGTGAGGGCCTTCGACGGACGTCGTCGCAAACTCCACGCGCTCGACGTATCCGCGAGCGGGAACCTTCGTCGACCATAGCCATTCAGCTCCGCGCGACCGCAACGCCGCGCCAGGAGCCTCAGGGAGAAGGCGGATGATCGCCGTGGCCAGGATTTCGTTTTCACCAGGGTTGATCAGGGTCATGTTCACCTGCCAAGCGTCGCTTATTTCGTCCGAAGCGGCGAGCGCGACGCCCACCGTCGGACCCATGACGCGTTGCACGCGGACGACGGCCGGCGAAACCTCGACGATACCCTTTTCATAGAGCGAAAGTGCTTCCGCCCTCCAACCTCCTTTTTGACCCCAACGAAGCGCCAAATACTCGCCTTCGAAATCCTCGCTCGCGTTCTGCGTCCATAGTTCGGCTTCGAACGTCGTCCCAGGTTCCAATGGCGGAACGGTAACCCAGGGCGCCGCCGGCTCGACACCCAACTTTAGGTCGTGCGCGAGCGACGGATGCGGCCCGACGTTGGTGACCCGCGCAGTGACGGCGAGCGGGTCGCCGACCATGGCCCATGCGCGGTTTCCGAAAGGTTGTCCGTTCACCGAAATCTGGACGTCGAGCGCGTCGAGCGCATCGACGCTCACGAGCAGCCGATCGCTCCAGGAGCCATTGACGCTGCGCAAGTGCGCGACGATGTGCGTCCGGCCCGGGGGCAAAGTCACCACGACCTTCGTGCGCGCCGTGGCTTCATGGTCGAGCGCCAAGGTCGTCTCTCGCCACGAGAGCGGATAATCACTTGTGAGGTTGAGGATGATTTGCTGGTTCTCCAGACCGGTGACCCGCACGAAGAGGCCGACCTCGCTCGGAAGCCCACTGTAGGCGGGCGCACCCGAGTAAACCTCCGCTTCGGGTTCGCGCGTGGATTGCGCGGCGGCGAGCGGCAGCGCGACGAGCATGAGCATGAGCGCCATCCGATTGAACGAAATCCTACTCACCACCCGGGGGCGCGGTCCGCAGCCACGCATAACCCATGACGGCGACGACGTA
Organism: Candidatus Thermoplasmatota archaeon; assembly: GCA_035540375.1. NCBI lineage: Archaea > Methanobacteriati > Thermoplasmatota > Thermoplasmatota archaeon. The sequence goes on along the minus strand of DATLGO010000045.1, from coordinate 26,743 downwards.
ACCGGCGCCAAGGGCGGCCGCCGTCCCGATCGCCGGCATCCAAGGGTCGAGCGGATCCCCCCAGGCGAGCGCGCGCATGACCTCGGCCAAGGGCGCGACCGGCGTCGGATAAAGCGCGCGATTCAAGAAGACGGGGAGCACAACGATGAAGGAGGCGACGAGGGCGACGGGCGTCGCGACCCGCGGCATCCGCATCCACGCCGCGACCGCGAGGACGGCAGCGGATATGACGAGCCCGGCGAGGGGGGCGACGGCGAGAAAGGCGACAGCGATCCACTTCGGGGGAGCGATCCCGAAGGCGATGACTTTCGCGGCTCCGAAGAGCGCCATGATCATGACGCTGAAGAGGGCGACCGAGACCAGGGCAATCCATTTGGCGCCGACGACGGCATAAGCCGGCGACCCCGAGAGTCGAACGAGCGACGATGTATCCATCGCGCGCTCGCGCGCAAAGGTGTCCCCTCCCGCAAGAGCGACGGAGACCGCCACCGCAAAAAGCGTCAGCGCGATCGTCGATTCGACGGTATCGCTGTAGGACCGGGGCGGGTCCGCCGCGCTGGTGAAAACGCCCACGAACACGATGACACCGATCACCACGGCCGTCCTCGGGTCGCGCCACGTTGACGTCAACTCCCGACGCGCGAGGATCCGAAGCGCCCTCATCCGACCTCCGCCAGATCCCCCGCGTGCTTCGCGTATTCGCCCTCCAGATCGACCGACGCCGGTCCGAAGAAAAGGATGGAGATGCCCGCCCCCACCATCGCCGCAAGCAGCGCGTCGGGGGTACCGTTGTTCCGCAAACCCACCGTCATGACGCCATTCCGTCGCCGAACCTCGGCCACCATCGCGAGCGAAGCCGCGAAGCGCGCTGCGCGTTCCGCCTGCGCCTCAGGCACCTGGAGCGCGAACGTCTGACCGGTGGCTCGGCGATCGAGCGCATCCACGGCCCGCACGATCGACCCGTTCCTCAGGATCAGGACCCGATCGCACGTTGACTGAACGGTCTTGAGATCGTGGCTCGCGAGGATCGCGCCCATCCCCCGCGAAACCCGAGCGTCTACGATTTCCCGGAGGTCCCGCCTCGCGATCGGATCCAGGCCCGACTCGGGCTCGTCCAGGAGAAGGATCGCGGGTTCACCGACGAGAGCCCGAGCCAAGCTCGCCCTCTGCATCATCCCCTTGCTGAACCGTTTCATGACCGTATTCTTGTATTCGGTCAACCCGACTTCGTCCAGGTGCGCCTCGGCTCGGCGCGATGCCTCCCCCGGATCGTGGCCGGCAAGTTCGGCGAAATGCGCGACGAATTCGCGAGGGGTCAATTCCGGGTAGATCGCCGGACGCTCCGGGAGGAAACCGATTCGGGCGCCGGTTGGAGAAAATTCGATTCCGCCCGCATCCGGTTCCAGGAGCCCCGCCACGATGCGGAAGAGCGTGGATTTACCCGCCCCATTGTGGCCGACGAGACCGACGACCTCGCCCGGCGAAAGCGCGAACGAAACGTCGCGAAGCACGTCACGCCTTCCGAACCGCTTTCCGACGGCGCGGATGGTCATCACGGAAGGGGGAGCCGCCTCCGACGTCGGATCAATCCCCCGAATGGCCGCTCTCGACCCCGGAAGCACGGACCCTCCGCACCGTTCGAACGACCAACGCCGCCATGAGCGTGGCGACGACGCCCACGATGACGCCCGCCCCCGGCTCGGCTCGCATCGTGGGAGGCGGTTTCAACTCGACGGCGGGCGTAAACAACTTCCATTCACTCCCTTCTGGCACGCCCTCACCTTTGAAATTCACAACCACGTCGAAGGAGGTTCGCCAAGCATCTTTCCTGCCCGTCGCGGGATCCGACCATCCTCGAAGCTCAAACGTGAGAACTACGCGTGTCGTTTCACCCGAAGCCGGCGCGACACGAAAAATGAACGGCTCGCACGCTCGCTGGCCCGGGCACTCATCCCAAGGCCGACGCCGACCCGGCTCCACCCGATAATGATCATGCGTGACAAGCACGTCCTCGCTCGTGCCCGTCAATTTTAATTCAAAACCAGGACGCGGTGGATCGCGGGGCCACGAAATGAAAGAAGACAACTCGGCGCCTGCACGCGAACTGGATGTCTCAGTCGTTCGCCACCCATTTTCGGGATGTGCGACGTAGAGGGCGACATGGACTGGGCCCGCCTCTGCATGCATATATGGCTTCGGATAGACGATGGCCGCGTCCGCGATTGGGGACAGCAGCAACATTCCTGCAGCGATCGTGAGAATGGCGAAGCGCGAAGGCGCCATGATGACACACCTAATACCTCGGAGCATTCTCATCATCTCGCTTCGTGGCTAACTGGCCTTGACTGCTCGCGGCCTGCAACCGGTGGCGGCGCAACCGCGACTTCGCCGTTCGAGCGGCTCCCACGAGGACGGCGGCGACCACCCCAGCAATACCCGCCCCAGGCTCGGCTCTCATTGTGGGCGGCGAATTCAACTCGACGGCGGGGGAGAACAACTTCCATTCGCTCCCTCTTGGCACGCCCTCACCCTTGAAGTTCACAACCACCTCGAACGAGGCTCGCCATGAATCCTTCCGGCCCGTCGCCGGATCGGCCCAGGCGAGGAGTTCGAAGGTCAAGATGATCCGTGAACGTTCTCCCGACCCGGGCGCAACCCGGAAGGCGTACGTTTCACACAATCGATCGCCAGGACATTCGCTCGCGGCGCGCCGGCGCCCCGGTTCAACCCTCCAAGAGTCGTCCACGACGAGCACGTCCTCGCTGGCGTCCATCAAGCGGATTTCGAAGCCGGGTCGAGGCGGGCCGCGTGGCCATGAAATATAGTACGTAAGGAAAGCGCCCTTGAGTGAACTGGATTCCTCGGTTGTCCGCCAACCATTCTCCGGATGCGCGATCCAGAGATCGATCTGGACGGGCCCGGCCTCCGCGTGCGTTCTGGGATGAGGATACACGATGCCGGCCGAAACTGTGGTCGGAACCATAAGCAAGAAGAGGGCCGTGAGCCAACCTGCAAGACGGAGTGCGGACCGCTGATTTTTCGGCACGTGACGGGTGAGTATGGCGTGCCGTTCTTCAGTCCTCTTCATTCACACCCTTCCGCTTTCGCCCGAGGGGTTTTCGATGATCGGATCAGCCACCGGGCGAGACGGCTTTGTAATCGGTCAACGTGGCTATTCTACCCTGGAGCTTCGCGTGATACCAGGCTGTCGCGATGGCGACCTCCTTGAAGGGCACATTGTCCGACAGCTTGAGATTCAATTTGGCCTCGCAAGAGGCGTTGCCCTGCATGAACTTCGTTTGTGGTAGATCGTAAGACAAACGATGATTGCTGAAACCCAATTTCTCATCACTTGCGTGGGACAGATCCATTTGATCGTCGAAGACGCCATCGTCATGGTCCATCAGAACCGCCTCGATCATGAAGAGCGGCAGGTCGAGGACATACCATTCATTAATCCTGGGCGAGAGGCCGACCAATGGGAACGAGAGACCCATTGGCCCTGAAGCCCGGTTGTCCACGTGATTGTTTTTCGACCATCCATTCTGGACGGCCGTGTCGGCTGTGAGATCGACCGCGCCTCCAGGAAGCCCCTCGACAAGCAACGTTGTGAAGTAAGGGTCAGCGCGCTCCTCGATCAGCCACGGATAAGGATCGCAGCCACTGCCATCGTGCGTATAATTAAGGAGCTGAATAGAAACCGCGACCTTGCCAGAAGGCAGCAACGGAAAGAACTCTTCTGGGTCAGGTATTCCATCCCCATCTTGGTCGCGTTGAATATGCGCGGCCTTTTCCCTTCCGAACACGTGATCCTCGAGTTCGTCCGTCGCCCCGTCGTTATCGTCGTCCGGGTCGTCGCAGTCCTTGATCCCGTCCCCGTCGGTGTCCGGACTGACACGCCGCTCGAGTTCGGTCATACAGGGGTCGCGGCTACCGTTTTCGTCGTAAGGTGGCCGCTCCGGCGGGGGCGGCGGCGGGTCGTCGGCGCAGTCATTCTGAAACTCCGGCTGACAAAAGTACTTTGAATCCTCAGGCGGGGGGGCGTGGGGGTCGGTTTCACCTGGCCGCCGACCGTGGGAGACCCCGAGACACCTGAGAAGGACGACGTCAGGATGAGCATCGGGGCTATGAACAAAATCAATGACCGGGCCGCCGAAAAATTAGCTCTCGCCATGACGTGTCCAAACTGCAGGCTCATTCAAGAGCTTATTGGCGGAGCATTGTAAGATCCCTACGGCGCCCGCGAGACGTCGGCACCTTCACGCGAAGCACTGCGCGATGAGATCCTTGTAGTGCTCCCGGATGACACGGCGCTTCTTCTTGAGCGTCGGCGTCAGCTCGTCGCGGGCGATCGTGAACGTGTGCGGCACGAGCCGGAACGCCTTCACGCGCTCGAAGTCGGCGCATTCGAGGTTGATGCGCTCGACCTCGGCCTTGTAGAGCGCCTGGACGTCCGCGTGGTCGAGGAGGTCCCGGCCGACGCCGTACGTGGTGAGCTGCCCGGTGGGATCCTTGTCCTGGATGACGCCCTTGCGGTCGAACGGGAGGTTCTTGCTCTCGGCCCATGCCACGAGACGGTCGTAGTTGGGCTGGATGAGCGCGGCCGCGTACTTCTGGTCCGTCGCGACGAGGAGCGCCTCGCCGATGTAGGGGCTCGACTTGAGCTTCTCCTCGACGACGATGGGCGCAATCTTCTTGCCCGTGTTCAGGACCTCGAGCTCCTTCTTGCGGTCGATGATGCGGAGGTAGCCGTCCTCGTCGAACTGCCCGATGTCGCCGGAGCGGAACCAGCCGTCCGGCGTGAACGCCTCGGCGGTCTCCTTCTCGAGGTTGTAGTAGCCCTCGAAGATGTTGGGGCCCTTCATGAGCACCTCGCCGTCCTCGGCGAGCGTCTGCTGCATGCCGGGGAACGGCGGGCCGACCGTGCCGACCTTGAACTTCGTCGGGAGGTTCACGTTCGACGGGGCCGACGTCTCGGTGAGGCCGTAGCCCTCGAGGATCGGAACGCCGATGCCGCGGAAGAAGTAGAGGAGTTCAGGGCGGATCGCGGCCGCGCCCGTGAAGCCGATCATGAGCTTCGTGAAGCCGAGCTTCTCGCGGAGCTTGCCGTACACAAGCTTCTCGAAGAGCGCGTGCTTCGCGGAGAGAAGCGCGCCGGGCGTGCCGCCGCCCGAGAGCGCGCGGCCGTATTCCTTCGCGGTTTTGGACGCGCCCGCGAAGATGGCCTGCTTCGCGCCAGACTCCTTCGCCATCGCGTTCTGGATCTGGTCGTACATGCGCTCGTACAGGCGCGGAACGCACGTGATGACCTGGGGCTGCACGGACCGCAGATCGTCGCCGAGGCGCGAGGGATGCGAGTACGAAACCGTTCCGCCCATCTCATAGAGGAGGAAGACGCCGAGGCGTCCATAGCAATGGGCGAGCGGGAGGAAGACGAGGTGGGTCAGCGTGTCCGTGTAGTTCTTGAGGCCGAGCGCCTGCTTTGCGGCGACGGCCGCCGTGTAGAAGTTCCTGTGCGTCAGGACGGCGCCCTTCGGGACGCCGGTCGTGCCGCTCGTGTACACGATGGTCGCCATCTCGTCGGGCTTCACCGCGGCGATGCGCTCCTCGACGAGCGTGGGCTTCGCCGCGAGCTTCTCGCGGCCCTTCTCGCGAAGCTCGTCGATCGTCATCGCCTTCGGGTGGCGGCCTTCGAAGAGGATGAACTGCTTCGTGTGCTCGAGCTGCGACTCGTTCTTGAGGGCGCGCGCGAGGAGGTCGGGGTTGTCGGCGAAGATCGCGACGGACTCGGAGTCGTTGAGAAGATACGAGATCTGGTCCGCCGTGAGCGTCGGATAGACGGTGACGACGACGCCGCCCGCGGCCATGATCGCGAAGTCGGCGAGCGTCCAGTTCCACGACGTCTCGCCGAGAAGCGCGACGCGCTCGCCCGGCTTGACCCCGATCGCGGCGAGGCCCGCGGCAACGGCCTTGACGTCGGATGCGGCCTCGCGGAACGTCTGCTCGGCCCAGGCTTCGGACGCGCTCCGCCGCGTGCGCACCGCGATCCGGCTCGGATACGTGGACGCGCTCTTGAAGAACATCGCCGGAAGGCTGGTCTCCTTGTAGTCGAGCGGGGGTCCCGCGAAAATGCGCATTGTCTTCCCGGTCGAGCGACGAGCCTGGCTCTCTATAAACGTTGCCCGAAGCCGCGCCCGTGGACGCCTCAATTCGGCAGCAGCCCGGCCGCGCGCGCCGCCGCGAGGCCTCGCTTCTGGAGGTCCACCCGGTACCGGAAGCCGCCGACGCCGCTTGCCTCCATGAGCGGGTGGATGGTGCCCTCGAGCCGGGCGGGATCCACGAGGACGACGCTCTTGATCTCCCGGGTGTCGATGGGCTTCAGGTCGCCCCCGAGGGGCGTCGCCCAGAAGACGTGACTCTCCCAGTACTCGGTCGCGCCCGGGGCCGCCGGATGCTCGGCGTCGAATGCGGCGAGCGCCTCCGGGAGGCCGCCGCCGTTGCGCGCGCCCCTCGTCGAGGCTTCCGCGAGCGCGTGCGGAGGCATCTCCTTCGAGCGACCGGACGAGAAGTCGCAGCGCACGCGCAGGAGGTAGCGGTCGATCTGGACGCGAAGGCCCGTCTCCTCCCAGGCTTCGCGCATCGCGGCGGCGTCGAGCGGCTCCCCGGGGACGACGCCGCCCGAGGGCGGGCGCGCGATGCCGTCCGGGTAGCCGTGCTTCGCGATGCAGACGAGCTTCCCCTCCCAGGGGATGAGCATCGTCGTGTCGCGGTACCGCCCGTCGCGCTTGCTGTAGCGCAGGAGGCTGTACTCCCAGGGATTCATCTCCACCTGGATCGCGACCTCCTCGGGGACGCCGTAGCGCGCTTCGATGCGCGCCAGGTCCGCGAGCCGGCGGGGGGAAGGCCCGCGACGCGGGGCGCCGGCCGCACGGCCCGGCGAGGCAAGGACGTCCCGGGTCGCGTCGGTCGGCATGATAGCCGCATTGGGGGGCTCCGTGGTCAAAGGCTTTTCGGGGTCGGACTAGGGGGCTGCCGATGCCCGGACCTGGCCGGGGTCGGCAATGGCGCCTCGATGGGCCGCCTGCGGCGAAGGCCGGAGAGCCGCCATGATCCTCGCGCGCGTCGCCTCGGCGATGAAGCTCCACGACCGCGTCCTCGTCGCCCTTGCGCTCGCGGGCATCGCCGGCCTCCAGGCGATCGCCGGCCTCGCCGCGCCCCGCGACGTCGCGCTCGAGGACCTCGCCGCCGCCGAAGGGAGCCGTGTGCGCGTCACGGGCCACGTCGCGAGCCTGCGCGTGCACGCGCGCGGCGCCGTCGTCGCGCTCGTCGACGACGCGCGCCGCGTGGACGTGTGGCTCGACGCGCCGCCCGAACCGGCGCTTTCGCGCGGCGACCGCGTGGCCGCCGTGGGTCTTGCCGGCCGCGGCCCCGACGGCGCGCCCGCCCTCTCCGCCCGCGCCGCGGACCTCGCGCGCCTCGAGCCCGCCGAATCGCCTCGGAGCGTCGCGGACGTGACGGCCCGCGCGCGGGCGCTCGAAGGGCTCCCCGTCGCGGTGCGGGGCGAGGCGACTCGGCACCTCGGCGGGTGGGTCGTGCACGACGGCGCCGGCGCGAGCCTCGCGGCCGCCTTCGTCCGAGCGCCCGAGCCCGGTCCCATCGAGGCCTGGGGAACGCTGCGCTACGACGCGAAGCGCGCGGCGTACGCGCTCGAGGTGGACCGTTGGCGGTGAGCGACGACGCGGCCGCGCTCGCGGAGGCGGTCGCGGGCGCCTTCCTCGGCGCCCTCTCGTCGCTTGCGCCCGGCTTCCACGTGAACACGCTCGCCGCCTTCGCGACGGGCGCGCCCGCGCCGTTCCTCGTCGCCGCGTTCGTTTCGGCGGGGTTCGCCGCGCTCGCGGCGGGCGTCTTCCTCGGCGCCCCCGACGAGGGCGCGGCCGCCGCGAACTTGCCCGCGCACGCGCTCCTCCACGAGGGCCGCGGCCACGAAGCCGTGCGGCGGCTCGTCTCGGGCGCGCTTGCGGGCTTCCTCCTCGCGCTCGCGCTCCTCCCGCTCTTCGCGTGGGCTTTCCAGGGCCGCGACGCGCTGCGGTTGCTTTCGGCTGCGACGCCGTGGGCGCTCGTCGCGCTCCTCGCGCTCTTCCTCGCGACCGACGGGAAGCGGCTCGCCTACCGTCGCGCGTGGCGCATCGCGCCCGCCGCGCCCGAGCGTCGCGTTTCCGGCCGCGTCGTCGCGCGCGACGGCGCGGTCGCGACCCTCGCCGACGGGACGCGCCTCGTGGACGACCTCGGTTGGATCGAGGGCGACGTCGTCCGCGATGCGCCCGTCGCCGCGACGCGCGTCCACGGCCCCCTCTCGCGCGCGCTCGGGCTCGCGCCGGGCCTCGCCGTGATGCTCCTTGCGGGCGCCCTCGGCCAGGCGGCGCTCGCGCTCGGCGCCGAATCGCCGCTCGGCCTTCCGGGAGGCACGATGCTCCTCCCGCTCCTTGCGGGCCTCTTCGGCGCCCCCGCCCTCGTCCTCGCGCTCGGCCACGGCGCGGCCGCGCCGACGCAGCTCGTCGCCGACCGCGTGCCGCCGCCGCGCGCAGGGCCCCTCGCCGCGGGCGCGCTCAGCGCAAGCCTCGTCGGCCTCCTCCCGACGCTCAGCGCCGGTCACGCCGTCGCCGTCGCGTTCGCCGCGGCGCGCGGTCGCGTCGCGGACCGCGAGACGGCGCTTGCCGTCACGGGCGCGGCCGCGGGCGGCGCGATGGCGTGGAGCGTCGCCGCGTGGCTCGCGCTCGGGCGCGCGCGAAGCGGCGCGCTCGCGGCCGCGCCGACCCCCGAGCGGTGGTCGCCGCTCTGGCCCGCGCCGCCCGACGCGACCACGGCGCTCACGGCCGCGCTCGTCGGGGCGCTTCTGGGGTTCGCGCTCGCGCGCTTCGCCGCGCGGGGCCTCGCGCGCATGGCGGCGCGGACGCCCCCCGCCGCGCTCCCCGCGGGCGCGCTCGCGCTCCTCGCCCTCGCGTCGTGGGCGTTCACGGGCGCGCCCGGCCTCGTGGTGCTCGCGACGGGCACCGCGGTCGGGCTCCTCCCGTGGCGATGGGGCGTGCGCCGCACGCACGCGATGGCGGCGCTCACGCTTCCGGTGCTCGAGAGGGCGTGGCTGTGAGATTCACGTCCGCGATGACGCCCATAATGCCGCCGCCTTGACGGAGGCCTGTGATATAGCGCGGAATTTCAAGCGCGTATTCGCCTGACGGGCCAGCAAGACCTGCATTCGACAGGGGTTGTTTCGGTCCCACAAGAGGCTTCCGCGTGCCATCCGGGGAGATCCAATCCGCCTGCCGCAGATCCGAGCGGGCATCGGGAATGGCGATGACCCAGAATGCGGCGTGTTCGATCACGTAGCGCTCCGAACATCCCTCCAGGGCGCGGAATCCCCCAAAGGGGGTTTCCAGACGCGCGTTGACGCCGCATGCGAACGTGGCTTCGTGAAACGTCAAGGCCGACCCCCGGGTCACATTTTCGAGTTCTATGCCTCGAAGAGCGAGCCCGGCAGCAAAGCCCGGTTGATCCGCAGCCGCGATGGCGACCAGCTTGTACGAGCCGCTCGTAAGCGGGATCGAGGCGTGCCAGATGTCCGGTCTGCAGCTCGGACCGGAAGAAAGCCTCACGTCTTCACTCCCGGCTCCGATGGCCAGATGCGGTGAACCGGCTCCCATCACGGTCATTGCAGCCGCCTTTGTAGGAGTATCGCGCTCGAAGATGAAGACGGCAAGGAAGGCGTTGCCGACTGATTCAGCCGTAATCTGAGTCTGATCTAGTGCAACGACCCGATCGGTTTCGATCTCGAATTCCGCGACGAGGTGCTCGCTGCCCTCGAGATTTGCAGCCCATGGGTCCTGATTGCATGTTGAGCTGATGCCAACAGGTACGTAGGGGATCGACAGGAGGATGCAGGCCCCGATCAGGATCGGCCAAGGTTCGACCCGAGTCTTCATGAGGCGTCCACTCGAATCTCCGTATTGATTCTTGCGACACGTGCGCCTCAGTGGCAACTTCCATACAGGTAACCATAGCCTGGTTTCCCGGCTTCCTGGACGTAATTGTACGGTTTGTCCCAATCCCAATTCTTCACCGTTGGATTCCCGGTTACGCCGGATGCTTCAAGACCATCCTGACCCTGCACGCGGGCTCCGAAGCCCCCGATGCCTCCTTCCGACATGACTGCTCCCGCCAATCCTTCTTGGCCGCCCCACGTTGGAAGCTTGCAAATATACACTGCATTGGAGGATCTGTAACAATAAGCAATGTCTTTCGATTCGTAGGACGGACATTCGAAGTTACCCACGCGGGGAAGGTGATCACCATGGCCCCCGATACCAATGAGGCCGGCGACACCCGCGAAAGCTGTAGCATTCCCGCCGTGGCCGCCGTCGAGGAGCGCCGTTCCACCCTTGCCACCTTCCGCGCCAGCACTCCCTCCGTCACCGGCGCTACCACCATGACCAGGATTGACTTGTTCCCAGAATCCTTCTCCGCAAAGGCAAGCGCGCGTGCCAATCCCCCCAGTTCCCCCGACGCCTGCGAGTGCAAAGGCACTCCCCCCTCGACCTCCTCGAATCAGGCCGTCACCACCATCCCCTCCCTTTGCCTCCGCCGAGTGACCGCTCGAACCGTTTCCTCCGTTCCGGGCACTCTCTGGATTGGCGGCCTGCCAATTGTAGTCATCACCTGCGGGCGCGACGCGAGAGGACTCATCATCTTCGTCCATGTCGGAGATGCCATCCGGACCACATTTGTGCGTGGCGAACCGCCCCACGCAAGCCAGGGCATTCCCGCCCTCGCCCGCAATGCCCCCGATGATCCGACCGGCATTGATCAGGTACAAAGCCACTTCGCCCGCGGGAAGTGTCACAACACCCGAAGCGCCGCCCAACCCTCCGATGGCAGTAGCACTTAGCCCGGGAACCATGCTGGGGGAGACCATGGCGAGCGCTTCTCCCCCAGGGCCACCATTTCCAACGATAATCCGCCCCTCATCACCGAAGAACAAGCGCGTCCCCGTCACGTGGACTGAACCTCCGCGCCCCCCGGGTTCGCCTACGGCCCGGGCGCCGATGAGTCCCTCTTCAATAGCAGACGCCGGGGCTCCGGAAAACCCGTCCCCGGAGGCGACGAGACCATTGATCAGAACGCCGTCGCGATGTCCTGCCAAGTGAACGTCGCCGCCCGCCTCTCGACCTGAGCCTGCTTCGACGATCCCGTCGATGCGGACGAAGCCGTCCGAGACCAACTCGATCAAGGATCCTCCGCTGATGGACCCGTCGATTTCGAGTCGAAGAATTCCGCGGATCGCTACGGCACCGTCAACGGTGAGCTGAACGCCGAGAGGCACTCGGATTTCGTCCCAAACATATGCCCCCGATACCGTTCCGCTTTGAAATTCGCAGATGCCAACTCCCGCTGGCGTTGCATTACATGATGCAGTCGCCGCCCCCGACGGAATCGAAATCGAAAGGCCGATCATCGTCAGCGACATCACGACGATTGCGAGAGAGTTCTTCATTTTTGCACCTGCCAAATCGGAGCATCCACGACGACGACGGCAATTTCTTCGCTTCCTGGATTCCCAGCCGAGAAACCATCAAGCTCAAACACGTAACGACCGGGGCCGTGCGGGTTCCGGTCAAACCTGCAGTCACACTCGTCCACCCGGCCGTCCGCGTGAACGAGACGCAGCGACTCGGGATCCACGTTGCCAGCCGTTCGACTCGAAACGTTCCGATCGAAATTGACACCCTCGAAGGCAAAGCCGAAAAGCGTGTGTTCGACATCGACAACGAGAGACCCTTCGTGATGGACCCGCACGACCATTGGATTCTCGCTCGCCCCTGCCGCCGCAACACCGTCGAAATCACGCGAAGTGAAATGATGCGAACTTGAACCCTCGCGGCTGCTCAAGAGCGAGAGCCCTTGAGCATGAAGACTGTAGTTCCAGCCGAATGTCTCTCCCGCAACGAAGAACAGCACCCTGTATGGCCCGTCCCCATGAAGGGGAACCGTTCTTGGCTTCGCGTGATAAAGGCCGCCCGCGCTCGTCGAGAGGTCGATCAGGTCCGTCCCGATGACATGGAAGTGGAGGCCATCGTCCCCGGGACTCGCCGTCCAACCAAGGTCCATGAGGTCGCCTGTTCTATTGTAAATCGCATACCCGAATGCGGAAGGGCTGCCTAAGCCATTCCGGAGGTAGAGGCCCAATTCCGCACCGGTGGCGTCGACCTCCAGAAGGCGCCACCCGTTCGTGAAACCCTTGCCCGAAATCGTGGTTGCTGGGCTTGCGGCGCTGCTGCTCCACATCGTGGACGAGACGAGGGCGATGGCAACCAGCGCAAACAGGAGGATACGAACCATCAGTCCACCTTGATGAAATTGCACACTTTGATCGTGATAGTTCGGGTATTGACGACCCAGAAGCCGGTCAAAGGATCTTCGGCCCGGGCACTCTGAACAACGGGCTCATCTCGACATTCCCCGAATGGAACGTCGATGGGGTGCCGGGTCAATACATCGACCCCTACCGGGCCCGCTGAGACTCCTTCACGAACGCACTGGGCGGCGTACACAACGGACGTCGTACGAGTTCCCGGCAAACAATGCAGGTTGACGGGTCCAAGCCACCCCAATGTTCCCGCGGAAGCCTTGACAACATAAAAGCATCTATTATTTTCCAGGCATTGACCCTTGGTATCCTGGAAAAAGAACGCCTCGTCATACGGGGCGACTTGCCAACCATCGAGGTTGATACCCACGAGGCAAGTTTCAGCAGTGCAATGGGGATAGTGAATCCAGAACAACTCAGACCCGGCAGCAATCATCTGGTCCGCCTGCTCCCACATGGCGTCGCAGGCCACGGAAACGGGACCGAAACTGACGTCGCGCTCACTTCGCTGGGACGATGAAAGAACCGTCCGCTCGAAGCAACCTTGAACACCGTCGGCCGTCACGCTTTGAAGCAGGGGGGGGCAGCCAAAGCCATCAAGACCAAGACGATTCGCGAGCGCCCCTCGGACATCGAAAAACGATGAATTTGTTGACATATAAATCCTCGCCATGATTTCACAGACCGCCCGGTCACATGCGGCTCATGATATAGGAGGGCCCTCGCCCCTCCGATGTGGTTCGACGACCTCGGCGGCCTCGTGCACGTCGAGGGCAACCTCTGGCGGTCGCCGATCCCCCAGACGCGCGCGCACGTTGAGGCCTACCGGCGCGCGGGCATCCGGCGCGTCGTGAGCCTCGAGGAGGAGGTCGACCCCGCGCTCGTCGCGGGCGCGGGGCTCGCGTGGTCCCCGCACTTCTGGACCGACAACGCGCCTCCCACGCGCCCGCAGATGGCGCGCCTCGTGGACGAGCTCGCGACGCTCGGCGACGCGCCCGTCGTCGTGCACTGCAAGGCCGGCTGGGGCCGCACAGGCACAGCCGTCGCGTGCGCGCTCGTCGAGCGCGGGTGGAGCGCAAGCGACGCGCTCCTGCACTTCTGGCGGCGCGTGCGCGGGAGCGAGTCGCTCATGCGCCGCACCGGGCAGATGGAGTTCGTGCACGGGTGGGCCGCCGCGAAGCGGGGGCGCGGGCTCCTCTGAGCCTCAAGTGTCGAGCGGCACGCCCGCGAAGACGCCGATGACGCTGTCGGCGCCGTGCTCGGCCTTGGCGCCCGTCTCGGTCGTGACCCATCGCGGGATCTCGAGCGACCACGCGCCGGGCATCGCCGCGGCGCGCCAGGCGAAGGCGACGTTCGGGCGCTGGATGTGCACCTTCTGGGCGTTCGGGGCGTAGAGGTCCACCGTGTGGTCCGCGTCGCGCGCGCGGCGGACGTGCGTCAGGAAGAACGCGGGATCCTCGGCGACGTGGGCGGCCTCGCAGCCGATGAGCGCCTGCGCGGCGAGTTCGCTGCGCGAGGCGAGGCGCGCGTTCGCGTCGCACGTCATCGTCTCAGGGCCCATGAACTGGGTGGCGCCCGTGTCCACGATCTCCATCGGATGGCCCGGGATCGCGTAGGAACCGGTCGCGCGGCCGCTTTCGGACTCGGTCATGACGACGACGGACCAGTTCCCGGGCCAGAGGAGCAGCCCCACGGAGGCTCCTCCCGCTGAGCACGGGGTCGCGGCATTGAGCGCGGAAGCCGACGACGTGGGCCCGGATTGGACGTCGAGCTCGCCCCCGGTCACGGCCGCGCCGAGGTGGAGGCGCGGAGGATACGCGCCCTCCTTCCAGAGGAACACCGCGGTGATGGCCCGCTCGGATCCGAGGCCCGGCGCCGGCGTATCGAAGACGAGCATGTCGTCGACGAGCGACCCGTCGTCGACGACGAACCGGGCGCGCGTCCACGTTCCCGAGGGCGCGCTCACGGAGCCTTCGGGCGGCGCGCACTCCTCGACCGGCGCGGCGAGGACCACGGTCGGGACCACGAGCGCGAGAGCGACGAAGAAGAACCGGCGGACCATCTGCGGCCTCGCGCCGCGACCACCGATCGTATGCGAAAGGGTTCTGGATCGGAACTTTGACAGCAGGACGCCTCAGGCACGCTTAGCGAAGGAGCTTCGCGAGAGTCCCGTAGTCCGCCGCGACATGATCGGGTTTCCAGGTCTCGCCGCCCGAAAGGTTCGAGGGCGACGGACCCGGTCGCGGGTTCCAGACCTGGTGCGCGGCCGCGGCGGCAGGGCCCGCAAGCGTCGCGCCCGTGAAGTGGACGGTTGTGTAGCCGATCCGCTTGGCGGGCATGTCGTTCTCGAGGCTGTCGCCCACCATCACGCACGCGCGCGGATCGACCGCGGCGCGCTTCGCGGCCGCTTCGAAGATGCTCGGGTCGGGCTTGTCGGCGCCGAACTCGCCGGAAATGAGCACGAGGTCGTCCTCGAACGCGGACGCGAGCTCCATCGCGAGCAGCTTGTCGCGTTGGATGGGGGAGGGACCGTTCGAGATGATCCCGACGACGAAGCGGCGCTGAAGGGCTTCGATCGTGGCGCGCGCGCCGGGGAACATCGAGGAACGGATCTCCGCGTGGCGTTCGCGACCCCACGCGACGGCGAGCTTGCCCGCGAGCGTCTCGTCGCGCGGCAGCCGCTCCTGCTCGAAGAACCGCAGCCATGTCGCGCGGCGGTACGCGATGAGGTCGGCCCGGATGAGGCCGAGGCGGACCTCCTGCGGGATGGACGCGTTCGCGTTCCAGTAGCGCACCTCGAGGTCGGGGATTGCGTAGCGGGAGAGCGCGCCGGGAAACTCGCGCGCGAGGCGGCCGAGGGTCTTGCGGACGGACCCCTCGAAATCGTAGAGCGTGTTGTCGATGTCGAAGAACACGGCTTCGGCGCGCAACGCCCCCCGGAGCGGACGGCCTCGCACAAAGGGTTTGCGGGATGGGCGGGGCCGGCCCACCCTCGAGGACGGTGGCGGCGAGCGGGCGGCAGGACCCGAAGGCTTGATGGAGGGAAGCGGCTTTGGCCCGGCCCATGCGCGCGCTCCCGCTCGTCCTCCTCGTCCCGACGACGGCGGGGTCCCGCGTCGCGTCGCGCGCCTTCGCCGAAGGCCACGACGCCGTGCTCGCGGCCCTCGTGACCGCGGCCGCCGGGCTGAAGCGGGTCGAGATCGTGGAGGAGCGGCCCCAGGAGGGGCGCGTCGCGATCCGCTCGCGGCCGCTCCTTTTCGGGTCGCCCGCGACCGCGTGGGCGCACGTCTTCGAGATCGAGACGGGCGAGACGCAGCTGGACGTCGGCGGCGACGCCGCCCTCGCGGAAAGGCTCCTCGCGGCGACCGCGGAGGCGCTTTCCGCGGCCCGGCGCGCATGAAGGCGTAAATAAGGGGAAGCGCCGTTCCGAGGCCGTCCATGGCGAGCGGAATCCTGGTCGCGGCCCTCGTGATCTTCCACCTCGCCCTCTTCGTGTCGTTCTTCCTCTACGCGAAGGAGCGGCGCAACGAGGCGCGTGTCGTGCTCGCGTTCTCCCTTTCGGCCCTCGCGGTCGTCGCGTGGGACCTCGCGCGCGACCCGGCGCCGGAGCGCTTCGCGGGCCTCACGCGCGGCGTCGCCATCATGTTCCTCGGCCTCTGGGCCGGCGCGGGCCTCCTCTACGGCCGCCTCGCCGGAGATCCGGACCCGGGCCCGATGCTCGGTTGGCTTGCGAAGCGCGGCCCGTACTGGACCGTCGCGGGCCCCGTCGGAACGCTCGTCTTCAGCTTCGCCGCCATCCTGCTCGGCGCCCTCGGAACGCCGATGCTCGCGGGTCCCGCCGCGACGATCGCGACGTTCGCGGGCGCCGCCCTCGCGGCCGGCGCCTTGTGGCTCGCGTTCGTCGACGCGCGGCCCGCGGCCCAGCGCGTGCTTCGCGCCGCGAAGCCGGACGAGCGCTCGGAAGCCGCGCACCGCGCTGCGCGCGCGTCGTGGATCGGCCTCGCGATCGGTCTTGCCGCCGTCCTCGCCCTCATCGCGAGCGGCGCGTCATAGAGCGAACGCGGCGGGGAATCATACGTTCATCTCGCACCCTGCGAGCGAAGCGGCCGCCGCGGTGATGTCGAGAAAAGGAAAAGCAGACCCGCGAGTCGGGGGCCGCGCGGGTGATGAACCCAAACGCCGAGATCCGGGGGGGCCGTCAACCCGAGGCGCGCGTTCGAGAGCACCGCGGGTTTGGGAGGGGTCCAGGGGCGGCAGCCCCTGGCGCTGGGGGAGGAGTCCAGAGGAGGGGCGCGCGAAGCGCCCCTCCTCTGGCACGAAGTGACATGAGCCGAGGGCCGCGCCGCAGCGCGGCCCTCGGTGTGAAACTCATGTCACGGAGTGCACCGCTGAAGGCCCCGAACTCAACTGTTCTAGGTCTTCGGCAGGTACTTCGCGAGCTCCCACGGGTGGACGCGGAGGCGGAACTCGTCCCACTCCTTGTTCTTCACGTGGACGAACTGGTCGAAGATGTGCTCGCCGAGGACGTCGCGCACGATCTTCGAGTTCTCGAACTTGTCGAGCGCCTCGCGGAGGCTGCCGGGGAGCGACCCGACGCCGTTCTTCTTCCTCTCGGCCGGCGTCATGTGGTAGATGTCCTGCTCGACGGGGTCGGGGGGCGTGAGCTTGTTCTTCACGCCCTCCATGCCGGCCGCGAGCATGACGGCCGTCTGGAGGTACGGGTTGCCGGCGGGGTCGGGGCAGCGGAGCTCGAGGCGCGTGCCCTTGCCGCGGGCGGCGGGGACGCGGATGAGCGCGCTGCGGTTCTTGTTGGCCCACGCGATGTAGCAGGGGGCCTCGTAACCGGGAACCAGGCGCTTGTACGAGTTGACCGTGGAGTTGAGGACCGCGGTGATCTCGGGGACGTACGTGAGGAGGCCGCCGAGGTAGTTGTACGCGGTGCCCGAGAGGCCGAAGCGGCCGTTCTCGTCGTAGAACGCGTTCTTGCCGTCCTTCCAGAGCGACTGGTGGACGTGCATGCCCGAGCCATTCACGCCGAAGATCGGCTTCGCCATGAAGCTCGCGTGGAGGCCGTGGCGCTGCGCGACAACCTTCGTGACCCACTTGAGGGTGAGGATGCGGTCGGCGGAGACGAGACCGTCGCCGTAGTTGAAGTCGATCTCGTGCTGACCGGGCGCGACCTCGTGGTGCGCGGCTTCGATGTTGAAGCCCATCTGCTCGAGGTAGAGCACCGTCTCCTTGCGGACGTCCTCGCCGTAGTCGCTCACGCCGACGTCGAAGTAGCCGCCCGCGTCGTGGGGCGTGACGTCGGGCGTGCCGTCGGGGCCGCGCTTGAACAGGAAGAACTCGCACTCGGGGCCCGTGTAGAACGAGTAGCCCGCCTCGGCGGCCTTCTTCATCGCGCGCTGCAGGACGTAGCGGGGGTCGCCCTCGTAGCGGCGGCCGTCCGGGAGGTACACGTCGCAGATGAGGCGCGCGGCCCGGCCGTCGACGCTCGTCCAGGGGAGGACGTTCCACGTCGCGGGGTCCGGCTTGAGGATCATGTCCGACTCGTGGATCTCGGCGAAGCCGGCGATCGACGAGGCGTCGAACTGGACGCCGTGCTCGAGGACCTCTTCGAGGCGCTCGACGGGCAGCTCGACGTTCTTGGGCGTGCCGTTGATGTCGCTGAAGACCAGACGCACGAACTTCACGTTCGCGGCCTTCGCAGCCTTCAGGACCTCGGCGGGGGTCGGAGTCGTCGTATTGGAAGCCATGGTCCCACGTTCCCGTCGCCCCCAGGCGCCACCGGTGGTTAAGCCAACCGGCTAGCGGCGACCGTGCGGGAGCAACGACGCCTGAGGGGTGGTGATCGTATATCTTCTTTTTCTCAATGTTTCCGGTCGATTGACCGAAAGCGCTTTCTTCGCGTGCGCAATTGCACGGATGTGCCCGAAAGCGCGCGCAAGAGTTACGTTCCCGACGACGTCGACCGACGCATCCTGAAGGCGTTGAACGAGAACGCGCGCAAAAGCTTCCGCGACATCGCGCGGGAGCTGAGCCTCGCGCTCTCCACCGTCTCGAACCGCGTGAAGCGGCTCGAGGACGAAGGCATCATCCGCGGCTACGTGCCGCTCGTGGACGCGACGCGGCTCGGTTTCGACCTCCACGTCATCGTCGGCGTCAAGATCGCGCACGGCAAGCTCATCGAGGTCCAGCAGAAAATCGGCAAGAATCCCCGCGTCTTCGCCGTGTACGACGTGACGGGCGAGTGGGACTCCGTCATCATCGCGCGTTTCCGCGATCGCGAGGACCTCAACGATTTCATCAAGGATCTGCTCTCGATGCCGCACGTCGAGCGCACAACGACGCAGCTCGTCCTGAACACGATGAAGGAGGAGCGCCGCGTCGGCGTCTGAGGCGCGAGCGGAGCGGTCGTCGGCCCGGCGCGGGCCCGCGTGCGCCAGGCTTCCGGACGCGCGCCGCCCCGCTCGGGGCCCGCCGAAGCCTCCGGAACCCTTATTCCCCAACCCGGTGCTGAACCGGGTGTTCAATGCGCTTCCCCGAGGAGATCGTCGCGTCCCACTTCGTCCCCACCGTCCGCGCGCTCCTCGCCCGCGCGCTCGAGGCGCGCGGGATGAACCAGACCGAGATCGCCCAGCACCTCGGCGTTTCGCAGACGGCCGTGAGCAAATACCTCCTTGCCCGCGTGGCGATCGAGCCCACGTTCGCGGGAGACCCGCGCCTGAAGGACGCGGTCGAACGGGTCGCGGCCGGCTTCGCGGAGAGCCGCCTTGCGCCGATCGAGGCCCTCGCGGTCTTCGCGGACGTCGTCCGCGCCTTCGAGAACCGGGGCCCCATCTGCGCGCTGCACGAGGAGGCCATGCCGGCGCTCAAGGGCCTCGGGTGCGATCTCTGCGTGCGTCCCCCGGGGGGCCATCTCCTCGAGGAGCAATCCGTTCTCGCCGACGTGCGCGAGGCCGTCCGGACCCTCGAGGCGGCGCCGGGGTTCGCGGCCGCGATCCCGCACGTGGGCTCCAACGTCGCCATGACCCTCGCGCGGGCCCGAGACGCGGCCGACGTGGCCGCGGTGCCGGGCGGCCTCTTCGAGATGCGCGGGCGCGTGCGCTCCGCGGCGCCGCCCGAGTTCGGGGCCTCGAAGCACGTCTCCGAGATATTGCTTGCGATCCGCCGCGCGGACCCGGCCCGGCGGGCGTGCGTGAACCTCGCGACGACCGACGCGTTCCTCGAGGCGGCGCGCGGCGCAGGCCTCACGACGAGGGAGATCCCCGCGACGGTGGATCGGGCCCCCGCGCGGCTCGCGGACCTCCTGGGGGGCCGGCCCGTTCCGGACGTCCTCTACCACCGGGGCGACTTCGGCATCGAGCCGATAACCTACATGGTGGGCCCATCGGCCTCGGGCCTCGCCCATACCCTTGCCCGCCTCCTCGCCTGATCCGACGACCCGGGCCGCAGGGCTCCAGGGGAGCGGCGGCGCGACTCCCCCGGGGGTCCCCGAAGGCAAAGGCTTTCCCGGAATGCCGTTCTTGCGATCTCCAAGGCCTCCATGCCGACACCCCCCCTTGCAATCGCCCAGCTGGACGCCGTCAACGTCGGCGGGCTGCTCCCGGACGCCGCGATCTTCGCGGCCCTCGTGCTTCTCCACGCCATCCTCGCCGCGAGCGAGGGAGCCCTCATCGGTTTCTCGAAGATCCGCCGACGCCAACTCGTCGAGGAGGAGCACCCGCGCATCGGCGCGGTCGAGAAGCTTCTCGAGAAGCCGAGCCGCTTCGTGCTCGCGGTCATCGCCGCGAAGACGCTCCTCGTGATCGCCGCGACGGCGGTCGCCACCGTGGCCGCCTTCGGCGCGGTCGGAACCTGGGGTGAGATCCTCGTCATCATCGTGGCCGGCGTCGTCTTCGTCGCCGCGGGCGAAGTCCTTCCGAAGGCCTTCGCCGTGCGGTACGCCGAGCGCCTGAGCCTCCTTGCCGCCCCGGCCATGCGCGTCCTCGTCGACCTTCTCGCGGCGCCCGTGTGGCTCTTCGAGCGCGTCTCGAGGGCCGCGTTCCGCGCGACGGGCACGGACCCGGACGAGGGCGAATCGCGTTTCCGGTCGGAGGAGGAGCTCAAGACGCTCATCACGCTCGGAACGGAGGAGGGCATCCTCGAGGAGGAAGAGGAGGAAATGATCCACTCCGTGATCGAGTTCGGCGACATCACGGCGCGCGAGGTCATGGTCCCGCGCCCCGACATGGTCGCCGTTCCCGGCGACGCCACGCTCGACCACGTGCGGATGTTCGTGCTCGATTCCGGCTATTCCCGATTGCCCGTCTACCAGGGCAGCGTCGACAACGTCGTCGGCATCGTCATCGTGAAGGAGATTCTCCTCGCCCTCCTCGAAGGCAAGGGAAGCAAGCTCCACGTGCGCGATCTCATGAAGGAAGCGTACTTCGTCCCCGAGACGAAGAAGCTCGACGACCTGCTCTCCGAGCTGCGCGAGCGCCGCGTCCACATGGCGATCGTCATCGACGAGTTCGGCGGCACGGCCGGTCTCGTGACCCTCGAGGACGTCCTCGAGGAGATTGTCGGCGACATCTTCGACGAGACGGATCTCCGGCGCGAGCCGATCAGCGTGCTCGACGAGTCGACGGCCGTCGTGGAAGGGCGGACGCACGTGGCCGACGTGAACGAGAAGCTCGGCCTCTCGATTCCGGAGGACGAGCCGTACGAGACCGTCGCGGGCTACGTCTCCATCAAGCTCGGCCGCCTCGCGAAGGAAGGCGAAGCGATCGAGGGCGAAGGGTTCACCATGACGGTCGAGAAGGTCGTGAACCGACGCATCGTTCGCGTCCGCATCGTCAAACGCCCTGCGTCGCCAGCGATGACGATGGGCGAGCAGGAGCCCGAAGCGGGCGAGCCTTGACGGCCCGCCCGGTGATGCGTGAGAACCGCGCCGCCGGCATCGCCGACGGACCGGCCGCGTCGCGGCCGGGGCGCCAACCTCGCGGGTCGCTTCGACGAGACGCGCTCAGTTGCCGTGCGCCGCGACCGGCGAATCGCCCGTGACGGGGACGGGGATCCGCTCGATCGCGCCGAGAAGCGCTTGGGCCCGGACGATGCGCGCCTCGAGGTACGGTCGAAGAGGCTTCGCCGCGTACTCGAGCGGATCGTCCGAAAGGCGCTCGACGAGGCCGACGGCTTCGAGGTCGACGAGCACGTGGTAGAGCTTGTTGCGGGGGATGCCGCTGATGCGGGCGAGCGGCATGACCTTCGAGCGTTTGAGGCGCAGGAGCGTGACGTACGCTTTCGACGCGTAGCCGGTGAGACCATTTTCCTTGAGCGCGGACAGGAGTTGGGGTTCGTCCAGGATGATCGACCTCGGGCCGCTGAGACCCTCGCGGTGTCGCCTGGTAAGCCCGCAAGGACGTGAATCCTTGCGGAACGTCACTGCGGACCCGTCTGGTACCTGTCAGCCCGCGCGAAGGCGGCGCGCCTCGGCCTTCGGCAGCACGCCCTCGGGCGGCTCGTCGCTCTCGACCCGGGTCGCCCAAGCCTGGAGCTTCACGACGCCTTCGAAGGCTCCGGCGGGAAGGTCGATCGCGACGCGGAAGGCCCACGTGGACTGGTTGGTATAGGGGGAATCCGTCATTCGCGGAATGACCTCGATGCGGTACGCGCGCCAGTCGTCGCCCGAGGCGAAGGGCTTCGGCGCGCCCGACGTGTTCGCATTGTCCTCGGCATACGAGAGCGCGAGAGGTTTCGCGCTTGCGGGCGAGGCGCCGGACCACGACAATCGCGCGTAGACGTATTTCGTCCCCGCGGGGACGACGTCGCCATCGACCACCCTAAACTCGGCGAGATGCTTCTGCAGACCGCTCTCGCCGGCGACAGCGTAGCCGCGGTCGCCGACCTTCGCCCCCGAGACTTCAAGCGAACGGTCGACGACGGGGAGCGTTTTGCTCCCGTTCCAATGGTCGAGATGCGGAGGATCGATGAAGATCGGGCGGCCGATCCACGCTTCGACCTTCATGCGCACCGTCCCGTTCGCGATGGCGAGACCGCCCGCGCGATCGGGTTCGCCCGTCAGGTGGAACGTCCAGACGCTGCGGCCGCGGTGCGGGATGTCCGTCATCGCGTCCCACACGAAGATGGACGTCGTGTTCCCGGGCTTCACGGGGCCGACGCTCGTGAAGTTCTCCGCGTTCGCGGGACGATACGACAGATTGAGACGCGCGGGCAGCGAGCCGCCGGCGCTCCAGTTGATCGTGACGAGGATCGCTCCGGTTTCGGGCGGAACGATCTTGCCATGCTCGAGACCGACGAAGACCTCCCCCGCGCGCACGCCCGTCGCGTCGCGCTTCGGCGGCGTGAGCGGGATGGAGACGGGGCCGTCGAGAAGCGTGATGTTGGGAGTCGAGCCCCAGTAGTTGTGGAAGTGCCACCGCTCCTCCGGCGGCGGGCGCGTCGGTACGACGGGCGCCGTCGGCGTGGACGGCGTCGTCTGCGGCTTCACGTCCTCGATGGGCCTGCCGGCCGCGGGCGACTTCGCGCCGAGACAGCCCGCGCTCGCGACGGCGGCGGCGAGCAGCACGACGACGACGAGCGCGCGGGACATGTTCAAGGGCTCAACCGAAGGCGTCGGTATTTGAGCCTTGTTGACGAGGCGACGACGGGAGGCTTGAACCTTCCCGGGAGGCCGCGCAAGGTCCATGGGCAGACCCGTCAAGACCGGCGCGCGCCCGAGGCGTCGAGGAAATCGCGGAGGGTCCTCTGCGTCGCGGTCTCTTGGAGGAGCTTCGCCTCGCGCGGCCAATCGCGGCACCGGGAACGGCGCAGGACGTGCGCGACCGCGGCCGGCACCTCCCCGAACGCGAGCGGCTTCGATTCCATCGCGAGCCGGACCCCCTCGCGGATCACCCAAACGCCGAGCGGAGCCCAGTAATCCTCCGTGATCTCGCGATACACGAAGCCGGCGGCCTGCCGCGCGCGATCGCGCAAGTGCTCGAGGATCGAAAGCCGCGCGGCGTAGTACGCGCCCGTGATGTTCGATGCGTAGGCGGTCCGTCCGGAGTGCCCCTCGCGGTCGACGGCCGTGTCGAATCCGCGGCCCGTCGCCCACGCCTCGATCATCTCGTAGCTCCAGGCGCGCGGAAGAAGGATGACGTGGAAGTGGTTTCCGTGGAGGGACGCGGCGCGGTACTCGATCCCGCCGATCGTCTCCATCGTTTTCACCGATTCGATGAGCTCCTTGCCCAGGAGATCATCCGTCGCGGTGATGCTCCATCGCGTCGGGACGAGCCTGCGCCGCGCGGCCTCCCCGAGGAGCCCGACCGAGAGCACGCGGCTGATGTGGTAAGGGCTCACGCCCGCGTCGTACATCTCCCAGGCGACGTCCGAAGCCGTCGCGTGGACGTCGCCCACCGCGGCGTCGACCCGGCGCGGAACCTTCGGGCTCGCCGTGAGGCGCGCCCTCACCACGTCGACGCTAGGACCCATCGGCGTCGCGATGCCGTCGACGCGCGGCGAGAGGTCGAGCGCCCGCGGCTTCGCGAGCGTCACCTCCGTGTCGACCGGCGATTCGGACATCGCGAGCTCGCGCGCCACGTCAAGCGCGCGCGAGGCATCGCGCGGCGCGTCGACCGCGACGACCGATTTCGAGCGGACGAGCCGCGCGCGCATCGCGAGCGTCGCCGCGATGTCGAGGTCAAGCCAGTCGCGGGGCGTCGCCGACAGGCGCGGATCGAGCTCCGGCGAAGGGGGCAGGAGCGGACCGACCGCGACGTTCGGATAACCATGCCGCCCCACGAAGACCGCGGGGGGCGACGGCCCCTGGAGATCCCGGGCGCCCGGCGGCATGGCCGACGCGAGGCCCGCCACGCGCCCGACGAGCGGACAGGCGGGAATGCTGCAAAGCGGCGCGCTCCCGCGCAAGGCCTCCTTGCCGACGACCGCGCGGAGCTCCAAAAGCGTGCGCCCGCATCGGCTGCAGGGGTCCGCAAGGCCCGTCGCCACGATTGGCGATGCCCCGCGCGCGGCATAAGGCTCGCGAGCTAGATCTCGTAGGTCCGCCCGGTTTCCGCGAGGAGGGCGGAGGGCGCGGCTTCGAGATAGGCCGCGCGCGGCACCTCGTGGAAGCGGTGGCTGAGAAGGAGAGCCCCCGACCGCGCATCGCGCGCGAGGTCGGCGGCGGAGCGCGCCGTCAGATGGCGACGGGCGTGATCGGATCCCGACTCGACCGACGGCAGGAGCGTGTGCGCGAGGAGGACATCGGCGTCGCGGGCGAGGCGGCCGAGCGCGGCGCACCGGGCGGTATCGGAGGCGTACACGAGCGACCGGCGGTCGCCCTCGACGCGGGTCGCAAAAGAAGGGACCCCGTGTTCGGTGGCCGCGAACTTGAGGAGCAGGCTCCCGGCTTCGAGGGCCAATTCCGCCCCCGCGGCTGCCTCGAAAACGGGCCCCGGCGCATCGAACGCCCCCCGGAATTCGAACGCCCGCGCGTAGCGGTCGAGCGCTTCGCGGCCGCCCGGCGGAACCACGAGCGTCGTCCCCGCGCGGAGGCACTTCATGAGCGGCGCGAGGTCGATCACGTGATCGTAGTGGAAGTGCGAGATCACGACCGCATCAAGAGTTTCCGGTTCCGGCACGCGCGCGAGCGTTCCGTGGCCGCAATCGAGGAGAACGCGCCGGCCCGCGGCCTCGACGAGGTAGGCCGAACCCTCGGCCTGCGGCGCGAGGTAGCGGTCCGCGTTCCCGAGGACGGTCAGCCGCACGCGGCGTGATCGGCGCGGCGGGTTTTAAGGTCGACGAGACGCTCGGGCCGCGTGCGCCTCGTCCTGGAGCTCTCCGGCGAGCACCCCGAACTCGCCCGAGCCGAGGCGCTCGCGATCCTCGACGTGCTTGGAGGCGGGACCGAAGCTGAACGCGACGCGCTCGCGATCCTCGTCGACGTCGCCGACGACCTCGACGCGAAGGCCATCGCCGATCGCGCCGGGCTCCTCCACGCGGTGAGCGCGCACTGGTACACGGCCGCGGCGACGCCGCGCGCGATCCTGCCCCCGCTCGCCCAGGTGAACCTCGAGGGGGCGCGCTTCGCGGTGCGCGGGACGCGCATGCTCGGCCTCCACCCCGAACTGCCGCTTGAGGACACCGCTCGCTCCGCGGGCGCCGTTCTCGCCGAGACGGGCGTCGTGGATCTCGGATCGCCCGACGTCGAGGTGCGCATCGTCCTCGGCGAACACGCCCACGTCGGCGCGCTCGTGAAGCGCGTCGACCGCAAGCCCTTCGACGCGCGCGCGGTGAGGCACCGTCCCTTCTTCTCGCCCGTCTCGCTGCATCCGAGGCACGTCCGCGCGCTCGTGAACCTCGCGCGCGTGAAGCCGGGAGACCTCGTGTACGACCCCTTCTCCGGCACGGGCGGCATGCTCCTCGAAGCCGCGCTCGTGGGAGCGCGCATCGTCGCGAGCGACGTCGACGCGAGGATGGTCGAAGGCACGCGGATCACGCTCGCCCATTTCGGCCTCGCTGCCGACGCGACGTACGTCGCGGCCGACGTGGGGCGCATGCGCGAAGTCGCGCCGCGGGTCGACGCCATCGTCACCGACCCGCCCTTCGGCCGCGCGGCGAGCCTGCAGCGAGAGCCCATCGAAGATTTGTACGAACGCTTCTTCGCGGGCGCCGCGGACGTGCTCGCGCCGGGCGGCCGCGTCGCGGCCACGTACCCGAGCGAAGCGCTTGCGCGCGTCGGGGAGCGCCACCTCGATTTGGAACTCCTGCACCCGTGGCGCGTGCACAAGAGCCTCACGCGCTGGTTCGCGGTCCACCGGAAGGCGTGATCACGACCCGGGTCGCCACACCATGAGAATGGCCGAGACGAGCGTCGCGAGGACGATGAGGGCGACGAGCAGGAGCCACGTCGCGCTCGACGCGATGTACTCCGGGGTCGGCTCGCGCGCGTCGGATGCGACGGCGCCGTCCGCGATGTCCGCGAGCTTGACGCCGACCGGCTTCACCGCGAAGTACCAGAGCGCGACGATGCCGAACAGGATGAAGAGGCCGTAGAGCGCGAACGGCGCCTCCGCGATCGCGCCGCCGTAGTACCCGAGCGGCCGCACGATGACGTAGCCCGTCACGAAGAGGACGAGCGCCGTGGGGAGCACGAAGGCCCGATCCGCCCGCAGGAGGCGGTCCGACGTCGCGGCGATGACCCGCAGGTCGCGCGCGCGGTCCGTGGAGACCTTCCAGTACGCCGCGAACACCCAGTAGCCGAGGAAGAGCGACGCCGCGATGACGTGGATCGACTTCAGGACGAGATAGGCCGCCGTGGTGGGGTCCACGGGGGGCGAAGGG